>JAISXJ010000153.1 GCA_031270565.1 Prevotellaceae bacterium | reverse complement strand
TGTCGCTGAACTGGAAGTTCAGCGTGTCGCTGAACTGGAAGCCTACTTAAACGCTACCGGATTGACCGATTACACTTTGACCGAAGACGAACAAAAGGCGCTGGAAAGGTTTGAAAATGTAAAAGTGGAATTTGAAGGGTTTAAAATTGGGGGGTTGTTTGAGATAAATCCGACAAAATATTACAGATTAAAAAATGAGGAAATAATTTCGAGAAATGGGAAAGTTCCTTTAATCTCAAACTCTACAACCGATAACGGAGTTATGGGTTATTCAAACCTTGAAGCGTTAAATAAAGGAAATACCCTAACATGTTCAGATACAACTTTGGGTGCGGAAACGATGTTTTATCAGGAAAAAGATTTTATTGGTTATTCGCATATTCAGCATTTAGTTCCAAAACCCGACAAACTCAAGAAATTCAATAAACAAATTGCTGAAATAATAATTTCTGTAAGTAGAATTGCAACCGGAAATTTATATAATTATGGCGCAAAATTCAACAGAGAGGCAATGAATAAAACAAAAATCCAACTTCCCATTACTGCCTCCGGCGACCCCGATTACGCTTTTATGCAAACCCTAATTTCGGCGGTGCAAAAGTTGGTAATCGCCGATGTAGTGCGCTATGCCGACAGAAAGATAGCGGCGACAAAGACGGCAACAAAACGATGATGTAAGGGCAAAAAATCTTTTGCCCTTACCCGAAAACTTTGACAAATTCGTAGAACTTATCCGCCAATTTTGCCATCCATCACACTTGGGAAACGGTTTGCACTTTCGCCAATACTTCGGGTGGTGTTTGGCATATCACAAAATACTTTTATTCGTAGAGGCAGCGGCGACCTATGGCAAAAGCCAATTCTACAAAAGTTTTTCAGCTTATCACACCCCAGTTGATGGCGTCGCGTTTGAGACGGGTGAGTTGCTCGGTAAGGATGCGGTGAGCCGGCGCCTCAAGCAACGGGTCGGCATCCAGCAACTTCTGAACAACCTGACGCGCCACAGAGAGTATCGCACCATCCTGAACAAGGTTGGCTATCTTCAAATCAAAGGGCAAGCCGCTCTGCTGCGTGCCGTCGAGGTCGCCGGGACCTCTGAGGTTCAGGTCGGCTTCGGCTATCACGAAGCCGTCTGTGGATTCAACCATAATCTGAAGACGACGACGGGTATCCGCTCCGATTTTATAGGAAGACATCAAAACACAGTAACTCTGGTCGGCGCCACGTCCCACACGTCCACGCAACTGGTGCAACTGCGACAAGCCAAAGCGTTCAGCGCTCTCAATGACCATCACCGACGCATTCGGCACATTCACCCCAACCTCAATCACTGTCGTTGCCATCAGTATCTGCAATTCGCCCGATACAAAACAACGCATCGTTGCCTCCTTGTCCGCCGCCTTTAATTTGCCGTGCACCATGCCAATGCGCAGGTCTGGAAACGTTTCGCACATCTGCTGATAACCGTCTTCGAGGTTTTTCAGGTCAAGAGACTCCGACTCCTGAATGAGCGGATAGACGATATACACCTGCCGTCCAAGTTCAACCTGTTGCCGGATGAAACGGTTAAGCGCTGCACGTTTATTGTCGAAATAGTGATATGTGGCAATGGGTTTACGTCCTGCGGGCAATTCGTCAATGACCGAGACATCAAGGTCGCCATAGACGGTCATTGCCAGCGTGCGCGGAATGGGCGTGGCGGTCATAACCAGTATATGAGGCGGGTGAATGTTCTTGTTCCACAGTTTTGCCCGTTGCGCAACACCGAAGCGATGCTGTTCGTCAATGATTACAACACCCAGATTTTTAAAAACTACCGAGTCTTCGATAAGCGCATGCGTGCCGATGATAATCTGCAACGACCCGTCGGCAAGTTGTTGGGTAATCTCTTGGCGTTCCTTTTTCTTCGTTGAGCCGGTGAGTAGCCTGACCGTAATGCCGAGAGTTTCTACCAGCGAGACAATGGCTTGCCGGTGTTGCGTTGCCAGAATCTCCGTTGGCGCCATTATGCACGCCTGAAAGCCGTTATCCAGAGCAATGAGCATCGTCATCAACGCTACAATGGTCTTGCCGCTGCCCACGTCCCCCTGCAGGAGGCGATTCATCTGCCTGCCTGTAGCCATATCAGTCCGTATCTCTTTTATCACCCGTTTCTGTGCGCCGGTAAGCTCAAAGGGGAGGCAGGTTCTATAGAAACGGTTGAAATAGTCGCCAATCGTGCCGAAGACGTACCCTTTAAACTTCTGCTCCCGCCACTTGCTTTGTTGCAGGATGCTGAGTTGAACGTAGAACAGCTCTTCAAACTTAAGCCGTCGCTGCGCCTGTACGAGGGAGGCGCTGTCCGTCGGCATGTGAATGGTTACGAGCGCCCTGTGCCGTTCCATCAGGGCATATTCCCGAACAGTGGCTTCCGGCAATGTTTCGGTAATGACGAGCGACCTATCCGAGAGCGCCGCCATGATGATTTTCCTTAATGCGGCGGAATGAAGATAGGCGCGTTTCATTTTTTCAGAGGTATTGTAAAACGCCTGCAAGCCGGCAGCTACTCCCTGTTGCGCCTCCGATGCCACCTCTATATCCGGATGCGCGATGTTAAGTTTTGCGCCGAAGCGGGTCGGCTTGCCAAAGATAACATATTCGACACCTGTGGTATATTTTTCCTCGATAAAACGTATTCCCTGAAACCAGACCAGTTCCAGAAAGCCCGTGCCATCGGTAAAACGTGCTATGAGCCGCTGTTGCCGTCCCTCGCCGCGTTTCTCAAAGGCGACAATCTGCCCTTTGAGCTGGATGTAGGGCATTGTTTCGTCCACTTCCCTGACGGTATAAAAATGGCTGCGGTCGATGTATTTGTAGGGATAGCAACAGAGCAAATCCTCAACCGTACGCACATTAAGTTCGGCAGCAAGCGTGGCGGCTTTTTTCGGTCCCACGCCGGGAAGATAGGTAATGTCGGACGAAAGGAGCATAGCAAATCAGTTGGAAGAAAGAAATGTTTCGCCTGTGAGCAAATCGAAAGGCGTTGTAATTTTGATATTCTCACGATTGCCTTCCACCATCGTTATACGATGCCCAAGCGCCTCCACGACGCTTGCATCATCGGTGAAGTGAGGTGTGAATGGCTGTTCGCAGGCTTGTTTTAACAGAGCGCCGCGAAAAACCTGCGGCGTTTGTACGATAAAATACCCTTCACGGTTGATAGCACGGCTACCCTGCGCTGTTTCCTGTCGCAGGCTCTCCGTCAGCGGCAATGCCGCAACTGCCGCGCCCGACCGTTCCGCCTCCTCAAAACAGCGTTTCAGCGTTGCTGTGGAGACAAAGGGGCGGACGCCATCATGCACCGCTACAAGGTCATTATCATTAATAAGGGTCAGGGCATTTTTCACTGAATAGAAGCGTTGCTCGCCTCCCGTTGCCACAAGATGAGGCGTATCAAAACGGTGTTCGGCACAAAGCGTTTGCCACAGAGAAAGGAATGTCTCCGGAATTACCACAATCAACCGCAACTGCGCGTCGAATTGCAGAAAGGCGTCCAACGTGCGCATCAGTACGGGACGTCCGGCAAGAAGCATAAACTGCTTCGGCAACTCGCTACCCATTCGCCGTCCGCTGCCGCCCGCAACAATGACAGCCACACGCGCCCCGTTTGTTCTGTTATTGGGATTAATCATTTCGAATATATTTTTTGAATATCGGATACAATATTCGTTTTCCCGATGTTAAAGAAATATCTATGATTCTCTTTCGAGAGCAAAGTTGAGTATGTCAATCAAAGCCTGTTTTTCAATGGAAGCCTCGAAAATGTCAAGCGCCTGAAGCGCCTGTTCCCTGAAATGCAACATCCGGTGTCCGGCAAATGCGATACCGTTGTACGTATCGACCAGTTGCAGGATAGTGTTCCTATCCTGTTCACCGGCAATCCCGTTACCAAGCATTTTTTCGATTGTTTCCCGTTCCTGAGCGGTACACTGTTGCAGCGTATGAAGTAAGGGCAGCGTAATTTTCCCCTCCTGAATATCATTATAAACCGGCTTTCCGACAGCTGATGCCGAAGAATAGTCAAGGATGTCATCCTTTATTTGAAAACAGATACCAAGATTTTCGCCATAACTGCGCAAGGCTTCACATGCCTGCCTGTCGGCATTGACCGAGCGTGCGCCTCCCTCCGTGCAACAGGCAAAAAGCGTCGCCGTCTTGTGTTTTATTACCTGATAATAGTCCTCTTCAGAGGGGAAATGATGAGCATACTGCAACTGCAGCAGTTCGCCGCGTGTGATGGTTTTGCCCAGTTCTACAAGAAAATGTACCAGACCGATACTTCCAACACGCGCCACATAATCCATAGCGGTGGTCAGCAGATAGTCGCCCACCAGTACAGCCGTTTTATTATCGAACAGAACATTGAGCGTGGGCTGATTGCGTCGCTGCGACGAATCGTCAATGACATCATCATGCACCAGACTGGCGGTATGCAGCATCTCAAATGCTGCCGAGACAAGGTAGGTATTCATATTCACCTGTCCGCACAGTCTTGCCGTCAAGATGGTCAGCATTGGGCGAATCTGCTTGCCTTTGCGACGGTGCAAATGCCTCAATGCCTCTCCAAGAAGAGGATCGGGGGTATCGAACGACTGATTGAATATCGTATTAAATTCCTCCAGTTCCTTCTCTATTAATAATCTGATTTTGTCTGTCTGAAGCATGTGCGGAGCGGGTTTACAAATAACGGGGTCTTTCCCCGAATAACAATTTATCATCTCTTCCGTATTGATTTTTTCTAACGCAGCCTATCGGTGGAGCGTACCAGTTTTTCATCCTTGCGGATATTGAAGACTGCCAGACACTCGCACAGCACAGTCAGCGGCAACGCTGCCGCGCCAATCCCTATGGTTGGTTGCAACAGGCTGTAATCCCCTGTTACCATCCACGCATAACAGCCGATAAGGATGCCGTAACAGAGGGTCAGTCCTGTGGACAGCAGTGTGAGCCGTATCTGCAACCGGCGGTTGCGGTAGAGCCAGAGTGTAACGAACAGTAATAATGCCGTTGCAATCAGCAAACAGGGAACTGTTACCGGTGTAGAAAGTGTCTCTTTGCTGCCGTCAACGTAGCGGATGATGCTGCCGAAGCCGTTTACAAGCAGAATGTCCCCATCGCCGCCAAGCGTAACAACCGGCAGAAACAGCATGGACGACAGCAGAAGCGCAGCAAGCAGAAGATAGATTGTTTGAATTCGCTGTATCATATTGAGTATAATGTTTAACGTGAAAATAGTTGTGCAAAGAACGTTTTTTTAGGCGGTAGCATATCGTTGTTTAAATAGGCGTCCTGCCATGATTCGTTATATTTTATTATTCGGTAAATAACGCCCCAGTCGGGCAAGCCGCCAAGGTTACGGTCGTCGATGTAGATGTCGGCAAGCACCTTGCGCGGATAACTCACCTCAACATCTTCGGGTTCATTCCTGTTTACGGCATAAAATTCCACACCCTGCTCGCGACAGTAAGCCACAGCGTCATCAAGCAGCGTACCCTCGCGCACTGTCCAGAGAATAAGCTGATGATATTCTTCATAACAGAGTTTTTTCAATACATCAATGGCAAACGGTATCGGGCGACCAATAGCGGGATAGGCATGCTCAACAATTGTTCCATCAAAATCTACGGCTATGACCATTCTGTTTGGTTATTTATTATGAATTATCAATTACTCAAATCCGCCTCTATGCGTTTATGCGTCGGTTTACAGAAAATCATCGCCAGAGCGCCTATGGCAGCCAGATAGATCAGATGAAACTCCGGCAACAGATAAAACCCCAGAATACTGATGTCTATGCCAAAGGCAATAGCCACGATGCGCCACCGTGCATACGATACATATCTGGCGTGGCGGCGGGTTATGTCGGTGTCGGCACGCAATTTCCGCACGCCGGCGCTGAACAGTTTCAAGGCTAACGGCATAGAAGCTATCACATAGAGTATCACGAGGCTTTCTAAAGTCGTTTTGGCGCCGGCATGTTCTATGGCAATGCCCTGCCTTTGCAAAAGTATGCCTACTCCGGCAACCGCAAGAATAACCGGAAATTGGATGTAATAAAAAACAGTGAGTGATTTGACAATGTGTTGCATGGCGAGAACAGTTTATTTTAATTCGTCGGTTTTTATTTCGGATGATAATGAGAACGCCACACGATTGACAATGGAGCGTCCCAGAGTGATTTCATCGGCATATTCAAGCGTATCTCCGACGGCAATACCGCGGGCAATGGTTGTTAGCTTGACGGTATGCGGGGAGAGTTTTTTGTAAATATAAAAACAGGTTGTATCGCTTTCGATGTCGGCGTTAAGCGCCAGAATCACCTCTCGCACACTGCCGGCTGCGACCCGTTCTATAAGTGAGGCTATCTGCAAATCGCTTGGACTGATACCGTTCATGGGGGAAATGATTCCGCCAAGCACGTGATAGACGCCTCGATATTGCTGTGTATTTTCGATTGCCATGACGTCGCCGATATGTTCCACAACGCAGACGGTGGTATGGTCGCGGCGGGAGTCACTGCAGATGGCGCAACGGTCGGTATCGGAAATGTTATGACATTCGCTGCAATAATGCACCTGATGGCGGAAATCGACTATGGCTTTGCCGAGCGCCGCTGCCTGCTGTTCATCCTGACGCAACAGGTATAACGCCAGTCGAAGCGCTGTCTTGCGTCCAACACTTGGTAACATTGACAATTCATTAACAACATTTTCAAGCAATACGGAAGGATAGGAATGGAAATTCATCTTTTTTCTTTCTCCCTGTACACAGCGAAACGACTGCACACAGGGTGGATTTGTTTTTTCGGCTGCAAAGCTACAAAAAAAACTTCACGTTGCATATCACAATGTCATGCGGTTAATTCTTGGTTAATGCTTTTTTTGAGGCGCTGTGAAAAGTTTTCAGTTTTCAGTTTTCAAAAATAAAAAATCATTATCCTAAGCATCTTGTTAATCCTGTGAAAAAAGGGGCAATCTCAAAAATAATTTAGCCACAAATACACGAATAACGAATAACTACACTCTAAAAACTAAAAACTAAGAAAAGCCCCCGTTTCCGGAGGCTTTTGTTTTGTTTTCTTTTGCTTTCTTTCCTTTCACTAAAAGGCGGAACACACGATTCGGAAACCGTGGTCTGGATAGATGCGATTATACGAGGAGCCGGAGTAGGAGTGGCGCGCCGACACGTGTAAAGTACCGGAATAGCTGCCGCCGCGCAAAATGCGCTCACCGCTGGTAGCGCCAACAGGTGATTCTTCACAACAGGTAGAATAATCACCATGCCTGTCCCAACAAAACTCCCATACATTACCGGACATATCATGAAGACCCAAGTCATTCGCCGCCTTCGTTGCTACTTCGCGTGTAGCACCGCCAAGATTAACGTTCCACGCCACATCATTAATAGTATTACTGCCACTGAAAACATACTGCGTACCGCTGGCACCAAGCGTGCGTGTATATTCATTCTTCTGTCCACCACGTGCCGCATATTCCCACTCAGCCTCAGTGGCTAAACGATAACCGTTGGCAGTCTTGTCCCAAATGACATTGTTCCAAGCATCAGTATTACTAGTAGGTATGGAAGAGTATGCCAGAGTAGCCCAATTGCTAACGGTGCTTACAGAATAACACGGCTCTTTGCCATCAAGCAAACTCAATTTGTTACAAAAGGCAATAGCATCATACCAGCTTCTATAAGTTATAGGCAAGGTATTGTCTTCCCCAGCAGCATCCATCACCGTCAGAAACTGCTTCTGCGTTACCTCCGTCTTAGACATATAAAAAGAAGAAACACCTACCTGATGAACAGAGTAAGCAGTGCTACCAGTGTCGTAGTTGGGTTTGCTGTTGTCAGTAGTCTGATTGCCCATATAAAACACGCCGCCCGTTACGGGTTTCATTACAAAATCCGCACTTCGGCTCTGATAGGTAACGTTAAAAGTACGGTCGGTGTCGCTCAAAGGAACGGGATAAAAACCCTCATCAAAAAATTTTTGGCAAACAGAGTTGGTAGCACAGGAAGGTTCAAAATGGTCGGGAACGGTCGCAATGCCTTTTCCGCCGCCAATGTAATACCATTTACTGCCGTTCCAAATGTAGATGCCTCCTCCATTAGGCTCAAGGTTCT
>JAISXJ010000151.1 GCA_031270565.1 Prevotellaceae bacterium | reverse complement strand
AAGTCGCCTCGCGAACCTGCACCTGAAAGGTGCGACAAGTGATAAAAAGTCCTGCCTTGTCAGGCAGTGGATAGGAGGGCGTCGTTTTCCGCAGGTCGCTGACCTGCGGTTATGAAAATTCTGCCTTTCAGGCAGTGACACTGAAAACTGAAAACTGAAAACTGAAAACTGAAAACTGAAAACTCTTTTCATAGCACCTCAAAAAAAGAATTAACCAATTATTTGTGGAATCAGGATTCCGATTACGCCCTTTCAGGGCTGTCTTTTGGCTCGTCGCCCAATCGCAGGGCGTTGCCCAGCGCTATTGATTTTGGGTTTTCAACCCAAAGCAAATACTTAGTTATTAGAGCAGGCGCAATTTCCGTGTAATTCCGTGTAATCCGTGGCTAAATTATTTTTTTTTGAACGCTGACAACTGAAAACTAAAAGAAAAGGAGCCGCGCTTCCGGTCCCATATTGAAGAGCAAATCAAGTATGCTGAGATGCGGAATAAACCCCTGCTTTTCCACGAAAACTTGATGATACGGCTCTATCAGCCCAAGCCCCACTTGCAGCGCCTTTCTTCCCTGTAGCAGATGCTCGCGAAAATCGTGATACCCATTCCTGTCATAAGCAATATATGCTTCGGACAATGACACTTTCTTCTCATCAAAGTCAAGGAGAGACAGGATTGTCTCTTGTATTCCCAGATTAAACTCTCGCAACGTCTCTACCTCTTCGTGGTAAAACGGATACAAATCATCTCTGTAAAATTCAAAAAAGGGAGATGAGCCGTATGCCGTTTCAATTGTTCGCCAGTGAATCCGTTGCCATGAACTGTGCCTTGAAATCAGCGCATCCCCAACCGGAACTTTGCCGTGCCCATTCTGCACAGGCACAGAAAGGGTCAACGTGCCGGTAGCAGTTGCTATATCATAACGGTTGACACTCGTTTGTTTCCGGTAAGGCGAATGCATGTCAATAACACATTGGAAATTCGTTAGACAGTAATAGTGTTCCGCCGGCGCCAAACAGGACATTGGTAATAACACAGGCTTCTGCACCATCATGGAAATGATTAGATAAACAAATGACTGACATTCGATGTGAACAGCTTCACAGAAATTGCCAGTAAAATGATGCCGAAAAATTTTCTCATAATATAAATGCCGCCCTTTCCGAGAATCTCTTCGATTTTCCCCGTAGAGTGCAGCACGACATAGACAAAAATCAGGTTGGCGACCAGAGCAATCACGATATTCATCATATCGTACTCCGCTCTGAGCGATATAAGCGCCGTGAACGAGCCGGGACCAGCCACCAACGGGAATGCCAACGGCACAATGGCAGAACTGCCTTTCGGACCTTTGTTTTTGAACAGTTCAATGTCTAAAATCATCTCCAGCGCCATTAAAAACAGTACCAGAGACCCTGCAACAGCAAACGATTGGATGTCAACATTGAATAGTTTCAGGATGATTTCCCCCGCGAAGAGGAACAACAGCAGTAGCGCCAGCGCAATTCCGGACGTCCGAAAGGGATGAATAATCTCCCCTTTGCTCTTAAGCGACAGAATAAGGGGCATAGACCCTAAAATGTCAATAATGGCAAACAAAACGATGAAAACGCTTGCAATCTGTTGAAAACTTAACGTCATATAGGACATAAATTGAGTAGTTTTTTAAATTATTTTTGAACGCCCAAAGTTACTGATACAACCCCTTCTCTTTGCTATGGCATGACGGTATTAATCAGGTTGTCGTCGGCAATATTCGGCAGGGTAACAACCAGATTTGGAGTACGCGCCATTTCGCGTTTAATGGCAAACAGAGCGCCCTCGTTGCGAGCCCAGCTACGACGGGCAATGCCGTTGTTCACATCCCAGAGAAGCATATTTGTCAACCGGCGTTCGGCATCGGCAGAGCCGTCAATCACCATACCGAATCCGCCGTTAATCACCTCGCCCCATCCTACGCCGCCACCATTATGCAACGATACCCATGTTGCGCCACGAAAGGCATCGCCAATCACATTCTGTACCGCCATATCTGCCGTAAAGGAAGAACCGTCGTAGATATTTGAGGTTTCGCGATAAGGCGAATCGGTTCCTGAGACGTCGTGATGGTCGCGTCCGAGTACCACCGGCGCCGAAATTTCGCCGTGAGCAATGGCATCGTTAAACGCTTTGGCAATCTTCATACGTCCCTCGGCGTCTGCATAGAGAATCCGCGCCTGCGACCCCACCACCAAACGGTTGTTATGCGCTTCGCGTATCCAGTGCATATTATCTTCCAACTGACCGATAATTTCCTGCGGCGCTGTTTGCCGCATCTTCTCCATTACGTCAAGGGCAATCCGGTCGGTGGTGGCAAGGTCTTTCTCGCTGCACGATGTACATACCCAGCGGAAAGGACCAAAACCATAGTCAAAAAACATCGGTCCCATAATGTCCTGCACGTATGAAGGATACCGAAACCGTCCGTTAGCGCTCATCACATCCGCTCCGGCACGCGAAGCCTCCAGAAGAAAGGCATTTCCATAATCGAAAAAATACATGCCTTGAGCGGTTAACTGATTAATGGCTGCAATCTGACGCCGTAAACTGTTTTGTACGGCAGCCTTAAACGCCTCAGGGTCTTCCACCATTAGGCGGTTGCTCTCTTCGTAGCTATAGCCTGCCGGATAATATCCGCCCGCCCAGGGATTGTGCAGCGATGTCTGGTCTGAGCCTAAATCAACGGGAATATTCTCTTGTTGCAGTCGTTCCCACAGGTCAACCACATTTCCCTGATATGCCAGCGACACCGCCTCTTTCTTCCGGCTTGCTGCCATAATACGCGGCAGGAGCGCGTCCAAATCGGTATATACCTCATCCACCCATCCCTGTTCATAGCGTTTTGCGACCGCTTTTGGATTGACTTCGGCAATGACACTCACCACGCCCGAAATAACGCCTGCCTTTGGTTGAGCGCCCGACATGCCCCCCAGACCCGACGAGACAAATATCTGTCCTCTGAAATCGGTTTCACCCGCTTTCAGTCGTTTGCGGGCAGCATTCATTACCGTAATGGTTGTGCCATGCACAATACCCTGCGGACCGATATACATAAATGAGCCGGCAGTCATTTGCCCGTATTGCGTTACTCCCAAAGCGTTGAAACGTTCCCAGTCGTCAGGCTTGGAGTAGTTTGGAATCATCATACCGTTGGTAATGACCAGTCGCGGCGCATCGGGATGTGAAGGAAACAACCCCATCGGATGTCCCGAATAAATTACCAAAGTCTGGTTGTCGGTCATTTCTGAGAGGTATTTCATAGCAAGCCGGTACTGCGCCCAGTTCTGAAATGCAGCCCCGTTACCGCCGTAAGTGATTAGCTCGTGCGGATGCTGCGCCACAGCATCGTCAAGATTATTATTTATCATCAACATAATGGCGGCAGCCTGTTGTGAACGGCACGGATAGTGGTCAATCGGATGCGCTTTCATCTCACAGGCGGGACGCAAACGGTACATATAAATACGTCCGTAACGTTGCAGTTCCTCCGCAAATTCGGGAGCCAGCGTAGCGTGATGTTTTTGAGGAAAATAACGTAAAGCGTTTCTGAGAGCAAGCCGCTTCTCCTCTCCGGTGAGAATATCTTTACGTTTGGGAGCGTGATTAATAGCGGTATCGTACTGCTGTTCGGGTGGTAATACGTCGGGAATACCCTCCCTGATTTCCTGTTGAAATGTTGTTATCATAGTGAAAGTGGTTAATGAATATGACTTTTTTTTACTTTATCAGGATTTTTACCGATAAACTCTTTCCACGAGCGATATTTTACCTTTTCCTGAGGACGGTATGACTGTAGAAAATGACAGTAAGCTGCCGCCAGTCCATCGGTGGCATCAAGGGCTTTGGGCAGGTCGCCGGCAGGAATATTCAATATCCTGAAAAGCATGTCAGCGACCTGCTCTTTTGAAGCGCGTCCGTTGCCGGTGATTGCCATCTTTATTTTCAGCGGAGCATATTCGGCAATCGGAATATCGTGCGTCAATGCCGCCGTAATAGCTACGCCCTGCGCTCGTCCAAGTTTGAGCATCGACTGTACATTCTTGGCGAAAAAAGGCGCTTCTATCGCCAGTTCATCGGGCAGGTAACGTTCAATAAGCGCCATCACTTCCTTAAAGATTTTCTGTAAGGTGAGATACGGGTCTCTGATGGTGTGCAGGTCGATGATGCCGAGCGCGATGTACTCGGCAGAATTACCCACCACACGCAACAGACCATATCCCATAATGGTTGTGCCGGGGTCGATGCCTAAAATGATACGTTCCTTTTCCATGCGAAGTTAGAGAAGCTGTTACTGCTCTTTGACATCAAAGCTTTTAGCGTACTGCTGCATGGCGTTAACGCTCATACCCGTAGTGGAAAAACCGCCGTCGTGAAAGAGGTTTTGCATGGTTACTTTACGGGTGTAATCGGAAAACATCATCACACAGTAGTCGGCACATTCCTCTGCGGAGGCATTGCCCAGTGGCGATATTTTATCGGCAAAATGGTAGAACAGGTCGAACCCGCCTACGCCGCTACCGGCAGTAGTCATTGTCGGGGACTGAGAGACGGTATTTATGCGCACGCCTTTTTCCTGTCCGTAGAGGCATCCAAAATTGCGAGTAATGGATTCCAGCAATGATTTGGCATCAGCCATATCGCCGTAGCCAACGAAAGTACGCTGGGCGGCAATGTACGAAAGCGCCACAATTGAGCCGCCTTCGGCAATGGCATCCTGTTTTTTTGCCACCTGTAACATTTTGTGGAAAGATATGGCTGAAACATCGAACGTTTTTCCCATAAGGGCGTAGTCCAGATTGTCGTACGACCGCCCTTTGCGCACATTGGGCGACATGCCGATGGAATGTAGCACAAAGTCAATTTGACTGCCAAACAGCGTTTGCGCCTCCGTGAAGAGGCGTTCAAGGTCTTCTACCGATGTGGCATCGGCGGCAATGACGGGCGCGTTCAGACGCTCTCCCAACTGCGCGATGTCTCCCATACGCAGGGCGACCGGCGAATTGGTCAAAACAATCTGCGCTCCTTCCTGTACAGCTTTTTCGGCAACTTTCCATGCAAGTGATTTCTCGTTCAATGCGCCGAAGATAATCCCTTTTTTATTGGATAATAAATTATGTCCCATATTTTTTTTAACGATTAAAATTAGACGGCTGCAAAGATACGCCTTTTTTTAGTTAGTAGTTATTAGAGTGTAGTTGTTAGTGAATAATGTTGCGCTATTAGCCGTTTACGGCTTATATATCAATAGAAAAACGGCTTCCCAGACTGTCCGCAAGGACAAAATGTGAATAACCGTAAGTGTAACTTACGGATAACAGCGAAACACAACCAACCTCAACCCGTAGGGTTGAACTAAATGATAATTCAACCCATACGGGTTGATGTTCGGCGTATTGCGATGTCCGTAAGTTGCACTTACGGATATTCACATAACGCCCTAACGGGCAAAAAAACGGCTTCCCAGACTGCCTGCAAGGCAGAATTTTCATAACCGCATACAAGCGATAGCGCAGTTTGCGGAAAAAGTCGCCTCGCGAACCT
>JAISXJ010000102.1 GCA_031270565.1 Prevotellaceae bacterium | reverse complement strand
TGGTGCTATCTAACGTAAGTATTGTTGATTTGGGACAGATTCCCGAAAACGCACCCAATGTATTTCCGGGCATAAGCGGCGCTACCACTGAACAAAAGCAGGCGTTGGCGGGGATGATTGTCTGGAACACAAACGATTGTCTTGCGCCAAAAGGAGATGGTCTCTATGTGTGGGACGGTAGCAAATGGAATTATACGGGGGGTAGCGATGGTAACTATTTTTGTGTTACAGTTCCTGCGCCACAGTGTATGCCTATTGCTGTGCCTGCTGTTACTTTTATGGCTTACAATCTTGGCGCAGACGCAGCTAAACTTAATGCCGATTACCCGGGACTTTCCCCTGCCAAACAGCAGATGGCATATCAGGCAAATAATACTTTTAGCGAAACTGACGCCACTGTTTATGGCGACCTCTACCAATGGGGACGTAGAGCTGACGGACACGAAAAACGTAACAACAGCCTAATTTATTCAGGACCTCTTAATCCGTCTGATGTGGAAGTTACTAATGGTCAGCCAAAAGCGTTAACTGGTCAAGGACGGTTTATTACCGTGCCTAATGGTACTAATAATAATGATTGGAGTAATCCCCAAAACAACACTCTTTGGGGTAACGGTCAGTTAATTAACTATAATTTTGGTTCTGATGATGGTGGCGCTGTGCCGGGTTCTGGAGGATATTATCAAAAACCTGTTAAAACCGTCAATGACCCCTGTCCTGACGGCTGGCGTGTTCCAACGCAGGACGAATGGGAGCGGCTCACTGATTACGGTTGCGGCGCTCCTCAAACTGCTGGTGGTAGTTTTGCTATCAATACTTCTACAGAGTGTCAATCTCTTAGTGACGGATTAAGCAATAGCAGTACAAACGCTCCTCTGACCTGGGTTCGCGTTAAGGATGGTAAGGCATTAAGCGGCGAGTGGGAGTTCGGCGACTTAGTCGGTTATGCTATTTACAGAACATCTGACTGGACTGCTGCAGCAACCGGTTATAAAGACGGTACAAATAACCTTTACGACGATACCGCCCCCGAGCCTCTCCTCTTCCTTCCCACCAATGGGTATCGCTATCGCGTCACTGGTATGTTAGATAACTTTGGTTTAGTCGAATTAAACGGACACTACTGGAGTAGTACAGTTACCAACAACAGCTCTCTTATCCTACAACTCCGACACGACAACGTGAACGCCGCCTACACGACCGCTGGCCGCGCACACGGCTTGGGCGTGCGGTGTGTGAAGGAATAAGCTTCGCCTAAGACAAACAAAAGCCTCCAGTGATGGGGGCTTTTTTAGTTTTTAGTTAGTAGAGTGTAGTTAGTAGTGAGTTGTCCTTTCAGGACAACGTGATTTCGACAAACTCAATCCCGTTGATACGGATACAGGTTTGCGCCAACGATTTTATCGTGAGGTTAACGACAATGCTGTCTCAAATGCAAAAAAAGACAGCAGAAAAAGTCGGATGTTTCATCTTTTGTTTGTTCATTGAATATCGTAACGGTTATTTTTGTTAATTTTGCCCCCATATCTGTTCGATGTAAATATGCCCGTAACGGGCATGCTCGACAGGAAGATTACCTTTATTATTTTGTTTTTTTTATTCGAGAATTAATATGAAAAAATTTTATCTGTGTATTCTTGTGGCAATTAGCCTTGCAGCGTGTAATTCGCCCGAAAAACAATCGTCCCCAACAGAAGATAATATCTCGTCGGAGACAAGTCCCGAAAAATTCGTAATTGCCGTCGTGAATGTCGATTCCATTCACCGTAATTACACTTTTGCAAAAAACATCAACGAGTTGCTTCATCAGCAACAGGAGGATGCCCGTTTGAATCTCAATTCCAAAGCGCGTCAGTTGCAGAAAGATATGGAGGACTTTCAGAACAAGCTGGACAATAACGCTTTTCTCAGTCGTGAACGTGCCGAAAAAGAGGGATTGCGTCTTCAAAGGAAGCAGGCAGACCTTCAGGAACTCGAACAAAAGCTCTCCAGCGACCTGATGGAACGACAGGAACAGTTGATAAAGCAACTGAACGACAGCATTACCAATGTTGTTACCCTTATTAATGCCGACCGTAAATACACGCTTGTTATCACCACAAGTTATGTAAACAACAACGTGCTTTATGTGGAAGAGCGCTTCGATATTACGGATACGGTTCTTAAACAGCTCAACAGCCGTATCCGGTAGCCGCGTGCCTAATCCTGTCGTATTAATGTTTTATGAAAAGAAAATCTGTCAAATCCGCTAAGGATCTGAAACCTATTGATGAGATAAGCTCCCTTTGGGATCCGTTGACGCAAGAGGAGCGTATCTATCTGCGCGAGAACACCACCTATTGCACATTCCGAAAAAATGAACTCATCTACAGTGTAGGCGAAGAGCCCGTCCACCTGATTTACCTGATTTCCGGTATGGTCAAAATCTATAAGGATGGTGTGGGAGAACGTTCACAAATTGTGCGTATGGCTAAACCCGGCGACCATTTCGCCTATCGCGCCTATCTGGCAAATGAAATGTATCACAATACCGCCAAAGCGCTTGAATCATCCTCAGCCTATCTTGTTCCCGTAGGGGTGCTGGGTCAGATAATCCAGTCGAACAGCAAGATGTCATGGGCTTTTATCCGTATGCTTGCAAAGCGATTAGGCGTTGCCGATACCCGACTTGTAACGCTTTCGCAGAAACATCTGCGCGGACGGCTTGCGGAAATACTTGTCTCCCTGCGAGACAATTATGGCACCGAAAGCGACGGCATAACATTACACTGCCGTCTTACCCGTCAGGATATGGCTTTTCTGTCAAATATGACTACCTCCAACGTTATCCGAACATTGGCAGTGTTTTCAAGTGAACGGATTATTGAAGTACACGGACGTACTGTCCGTATTCTTGACGAGGATAAATTGCGAAGTGTCAGCAAACTTGGTTAATATCGAGTGATTTAACAGATTAAATTATGTCTTATCCATTTATATTTTACAACTATGACATCAGAGGAAGTTATTAGTGTATATCAACACATTTGCACAGCTCTTGCAAAGCGGTTTGTTGCACAAGCCTTTGCCCTGATCGACAGCCTACAGCAGGAATTGCAGGAATGGTGGGTAATCAACCGCAAAGAAGAGTTGGAAGATATTTACAGACAGATGTTACGCTATCAGTTTAGCGACGTGGAAGTTCCTCAACAGAAAGAAGTCTATCATCGCCTTTTATTGGATATCTATCGGTTAGCCGATAAAATAAAAGAAGAGTTGCTTTCGCGCAATTCATCGCAGTATGAATATCTTCAAAAACGTTTCCGGCAAATCGTGGTGATGGACATGTCAAAGGTGGTAGCAGAAATCGTATCCTACTCCGCCGCAACAGCGTCCCATCAGGCTACGGTAGCATTTGAACAGAATCTGCTACGCCTGTTTAATCATCTTTGGTTAACAGACAGTTTCTCTTTGAAAGAGTGGGAAGCTATCAACGCGCTTATGTCTGATAAGGAGATAAACAGCCTTCCCAAGTGTATTGCCGTGTCGGCAATAATGCTGAATCTGTTGCGCCTGTTCAACAGCGAGCTGCTGATGTGGCTTTTAGATCAGGCTATCGTTGCCCAAACGGAAGTGCGACAGCGCATACTGGTAAGCATAGTACTGGCAATTTCCCGTTATGGAGATCGTTTTGAGGTATGCGACGCTCTGCGTTCCCGCCTGCAACTGCTGCTGGACGACAGCGTGCTGAAAGCTGAAATCACAAGCATACTGTTCCAGCTTATAGGCACAAGCGAAACGGCATCCATTACGCAACATATTCGCGAAGAGATATTACCCGACATGATACGTTTCAGTCCCCGTATAAAAGACAAACTGGAACAGATGGATGACGTCGGAGAATATATGACTTCCGACTTGCAGGAGATGTTTGAAGATGCGGGACTGTCGGAAAAGTTGCAGGAGTTTAGCGAGTTGCAGACAATCGGGGCTGATGTGTATGTCAGCACGTTTGCCCCCCTGAAAGGTTTTTCTTTCTTCAACGACCCCGTCAACTGGTTTATGCCGTTCACTCCCGATAACAGTCAGATTAATGAACTGTTTAAAGGCAATCTTTCCTTTTTGGAAATGATTATGCAGAGTACGATGCTGTGTAATTCCGACAAATATTCATTCTGTCTGAGCCTGTGTAAAATGTCTGAGGGACAGCGCGAACTGATGGTTCAATCCATGCAAGCCGAAACCGCACAGATGAAGGAGATGCAGGAACAGAATATGAAACTGACATCCAATGTAACAGCAAAGAGCTTTGCCAATCAGTATGTTCAGGACATCTATCGTTTCTATACGCTTTTCCATAAACATAAGGACTTTACCAATCCGCTGGAGGAAACACTTGCCATTTATGAAACACCCGTGTTTTCGGTTCTTTTTCCACGTATTGAAGAAAAGCGGCAGGTAGCGGACTTTTATTTTGCCAAAAGCCGTTGGCAGGAAGCGCTTGATATACTGGTTTCAACTCTGAGCAAAACGAACATTCCCATAGATGTTTTGGAAAAACTGGGTTACTGCAACCAAAAGACAGGACGTTTTAACGAGGCAATCGACTACTATTCGCTGGCAGACATCCGTCAACCTGATCGCAAGTGGGTACTCAGTCGTTTGAGTTACTGTTATAAACAGGTTAAAGACTATCCTGAAGCGCTTGACTGTCTGGAACGCCTCCTGAACATTCAGGATGACAATATAAAGGCGCTTCGGCAAATGGCTTCAATCTATATGGAGATAGAACAGTATAACAAGGCGTTGTTAATACTGCACAAGATTGACTATCTCGCGCCAAAAACGCCGAATATTGGCAGTATGCTGGCGTGGTGTACGTTCCTGTCGGGAGATATTGAACAGGCAGAAGCGCGTTATGAAAAACTGACGGCTGACGTGCCGCAAGCCGTTGACTGTCTTAACGCCGGACACGTAGCATGGGTGATGAATGATATTCGTCGCGCCTATCAGCATTACAGATTGGCGCTGTCACTGATGCCAAGTCAGGCGGATTTCATAAAAGCTTTCTCCGGCGACATTTCACATCTGCTCAAACATGGCATCTCCGAACAGCAAATAGCGTTTCTGCTTGATGCCGTGCTGTTAAAATGTGGCGGTTAAGTGAAGAAAAAAGTAATTACATTTTTTTATGGTACTTAATTATATCTGGATAGCTTTTTTATTGATTGCTGTTGTGGTGGCGGCAATACAGGTGATAGCCACAGGTAACGTGGCGGCTCTGTCCGCTGTGATGGATGCGATGTTTGCATCCGCCAAAAGCGGTTTTGAAATCTCTATCGGATTGACCGGCGTACTGTCCCTGTGGCTTGGAATTATGAAAATCGGTGAACGTGGTGGCGCAATCGGATTTGTATCGCGATTGACGTCGCCGTTTTTTTCAAAGATATTCCCCGATGTTCCCAAAGGACATCCGGCAATGGGGTCAATCTTTATGAATTTATCAACAAATATGCTGGGACTTGACAACGCCGCCACACCACTCGGACTGAAAGCCATGAAAGAATTACAGGAACTGAATCCCCACAAAGAGACTGCCTCCAATTCGATGGTCATGTTTCTGGTGCTGAACACTTCCGGACTGACCCTTATTCCTATCACCGTTATGACCTATCGCGCACAGTTCGGCGCAGTGAATCCGACGGATGTCTTTTTGCCGATTCTGTTAACAACTTTCATATCTACTTTTGCGGGGTTGATTCTTACGGCAATAATCCAGAAAATAAACCTTTTTCAACGTGTTATCATGCTTACCATCGGCGGAGTAATGGCAGGCATAACGGGACTAATCGTTCTGCTAACCCACATTCCTCAGGAGGCAATGGCAACCTGTTCCGCGCTGCTGACGAGCGCCATTATTTTGTGTATCATCTGCGCCTTTATCATTGCCGGCGCGGTGAAAAAGGTGAACGTTTACGATGCCTTTGTGGAAGGCGCCAAAGACGGGTTTAAGGTTGCTGTCGGGATTATACCCTATCTGGTGGCGATTCTGGTGGCAATCGGCATGTTTCGCGCCTCTGGCGCTATGGACTGGCTGCTCGAAGGAATAACATATCTCTTTTCCCTGTCGGGAATCAACACCGATTTTGTCGGCGCGTTGCCCACCGCCCTGATGAAACCGCTTAGCGGCAGCGGTGCACGCGGCATGATGCTCGACGCTATGGCAAGCTATGGCGCAGACAACTTTGCCAGCCGTGTCGCCTGTATCATACAGGGGTCAACTGATACGACATTCTATATTCTGGCGCTCTATTTTGGCTCGGTGGGCATCCGCAAAATGCGTAACGCCGTCCCGCTGGGATTGTTTGCCGATTTGGTAAGCATTGTAACGGCAATTATTATCAGTTACATCTTTTTCCATTGATACATTATTAATATAAAGTAAAAATGATTACCTGGCACACTGACAATATAACCGCTCCCGCTCTAAAAAGACGCTCTTTGGCGGCGTGGATAACGTTTGTAGCACAGTCTTATCACAAAAAAGTGGGAGAAATTGCCTGCATCTTCTGTTCTGATGAAAAGATACTGGAAATAAACCGCCGCTATCTGCAACACGATTATTACACCGATATTATCACCTTTGATTACAGCATGGGCGATACGGTTTCGGGCGACCTCTTCATAAGTCTTGATACGGTCAAGACGAATGCGGCGCTTTTTGACGTTGATTTCCGGCAGGAACTCTACAGGGTAATCATACATGGCGTCCTGCATCTCTGCGGTCAGAACGATAAAACGCGCAAAGATGCTGCCCTGATGCGACGAAAAGAGGATGATGCGCTCGCTCAACTTGCCGAATATTTACCGTTACCCTGACTTCATATATAATAAATAACGAACAGTGAATAATAAAACTCTGAAAACTGAAAACTAAAAAAATGTCCCGCATACACCTTATTTATTGTCTTTCCATAATGCTACTCCTCTCCGGCTGCGCCAATCGCGGCAACGGACCTCAGGGAGGCGCAAAGGATGAAACGCCTCCTGTTCCCCTGAAAACCATTCCCGCTAATGGTACGGTCAATTATGGGAAAAAACGTGTTGAAATACTTTTCGATGAAATTGTTACCGTTACCAATGCCTATGAAGCGGTTGTGGTGTCTCCGCCGCAGATAAAACCCGCCATCATCAAAGCCTACGGACGGCGCGTAACCGTAGAACTGATAGACACGCTCAAAAAAGAGACTACCTATACCATTGACTTTGCCGACGCCATTGCCGACAATAACGAGGGTAACATACTGAAAAGCTACACCTTTTCCTTTGCAACGGACACCATCATTGACACGCTCAAAATGAGCGGGCTGCTGCTGGATGCGGAGACGCTTAATCCACTTTCAAAGGTTATGATTGGCATCCATAGCGACCTGTCGGATTCGGCGTTTCTAAAAAAACCTTTCGACCGTATCACCAAAACAGATGCAAACGGATTCTTCACCGTGAGCAACATCAGGGCGGGCAGTTACCGTATTTACGCTCTGGATGACATTGGTGGAAACTACCGCTTCGACCAGCCAAACGAACTCATCGCCTTTACGGACAGCATTTTTGTCCCGCAGGTTTTTTCAAATGTACACAGCGATACTCTTTGGCGCGACAGCGTCGTCATCGCCGACAGTCATGCCGACACGTTGCGCCTTGTTGACAGCATTGCCACTGTCGTACATTCCGTTTATCAACCCGACAGGATACTGCTGCAAGGTTTTTCCCAGACCTTTTTTCGCCAATACCTTATTCGTAGCGAACGCAAATTGCCACACTGTTTTGCACTCTATTTTAACGAAGCAATGGATACGTTGCCTGTCATTCAGGCGCTGAATTTTCCTTTTGACAGCGCCGTTTTAGTACAGTTGTCTGCAACGCGCGACTCGCTCTGTTACTGGCTCACCGATACATTGGCGTGGCAAACCGATACGCTTTCCTTTGTGATGAATTATTACAAAACCGATTCAACAAACGCTCTTGTTCTGCAAACCGACACCCTGCATCTGCGGACGACGGGCGTGAAGAAGCCTGCGCCAAATGAATCGCGTGCTGCACGCAATCGTCGTGAAAAGGAGGCGCAAAAAATGAACTTCCTGAAGATTGGCAACAATCTTTCCGCCTCATTCGACCTTTACCGTCCCGTAGAATTGCATTTTGAGACGCCCACAAACATTGCGAATCCTGCACAAATAGTGATTGAACAGAAAGTTGACACGCTTTGGAAGCCTCTGTCCGTTGTGTTGGAGCGGGGGGATTCTATCGGGCTGCGCTATCTGATACGCCACCAGTGGAAGCCGGAAACTGCCTACCGGCTCTCTGTCGATTCGGCAACGTGTATGGATTTGTACGGGCATCACAACGATAAATTTTCCATGCAGTTCACCATTAAGTCTCTTGAACAATACGCCACGCTCATCTTTGAAATTGTCAATTACACAGGCAGGGAGGTTGTTCAAATACTTGACATGAACGATAAGGTCATCCGCACCCAACGCGCCGAAACCCCTTTTGTCAAGGTAGAATATCTTGATCCGGGTGATTATTATGCGCGTCTTTATATAGATGATAACGGCAATACGCTTTGGGATCCGGGTGATTACTCTGCACATTTACAGGCGGAGGCGGTCTATTATTTTCCCGCAAAGATAACCCTGCGAGCTTTTTGGGATGTGGAGGAGTATTGGGATTATCTTGAAGTTCCGCTCTGGGAACAAAAACCCGTCGAACTGATAAAGAAAAAAGAGCAGAAAAAATAGTTGCACATTTCAAATATTAGTTCTAAATTTACCGTTTATAAGAGAGAACCTTTTTTATCATTAAACAAATTCATATCATCATGGCAAAAATAGTAACATTCAATGAGTTACGCAGACTTAAAGACAGTCTGCCTGACGGCAGTATGCAACGAATTGCAGACGAAATTGGTATTTCAGTGGACACTGTAAGAAATTATTTTGGTGGACATAACTACCAAAACGGTATCAGTTGTGGAGTGCATATTGAGGCAGGTCCTGACGGCGGGTTGGTAACGCTTGATGATACGACTATACTCGATTTGGCAACAAAGATTGCCGAAGGAGCGTAAGTCGTTCCTCAAAAATGGTTATTGTATAGAGCGGCGTAGGCGGGCGTTTTTGAAAAACGCCCCAGCCACGCATCAATGGCGGGCTTCAAAGTCCGCTGTTTTTTCGAGATGCCCCATGCCATTTGCTGGTGCAAACCGAGCGGCATCCGAATGTCCAACAGAGGATAGTGTTGCAGCAGCAGACGGGCAGACAGTTCGTCACAGGCAAAGTAGTCGATTCTGCCTCTGTCAAGCAGTGAAGCCAAAATGTCGTTGTCGGCGTCTTTTTGACGGACAATCTTAAAATGCACGCCTGTTTCTTCCCCGATAAATTCCATTTGAGCAACGTAAACAGAGTGTTCCTCGACAAAAATTTGCTCGTCTTCCAAATCAAAAACAGTCCGCAAAGGCATCTCTCCCCTATCCAGCATTTTTTTACCGCGCTGCACCAGTACCAGCCGACTTTTGTATAGCGGTATGGAAAAATCCATTTGCTCTTTTAGCGCCGTCGTTGTGGGGAGGGCATGTAAAAGTATATCGTAAGAGCCATCGTGTATCCCGCTGATATTGTCCGTCAAGTCGTTGTTGATGATGATTTGCAATTTCATTCCGCAGGTGTCGGCAAACTGTTTGATAAGTTCATACTGAAAACCCTCAAAATTGCCGTTACGTTTATAAAAACCACTGTGATTGGCAAACGTAACCACGCGCAACACCGGCATTTTGTTCTGCTGCGACCTCATCAGATACCATCCGCCGACGCCAACAGCCAATCCGACAATTAACGCCAATGTCCTGAGCATACGCTTTTTATTCCAGTGTCGTATATTTTTCATCTAAAAAATGAGTTTAATTATAGAAGTTCCACGACAGCCCCAGTTGGAATGTCGGTGGATTGAGCGGATAATTCGGCATCAGAAAATAGGATTGTCCACCAAAACGGTTAAAATTAAAGTTGGCATACTGCAAATAGAAGCGCATCCGTTTGAGATGAAAATTGAGATAGACATTCAGTTCCGGATAGTTACCGATAGTTGTTTCATTTTGCAGGAAAAAGACGCCTGTTGCCGGCATATAACTATTGCCATTGTATGCGGTGTGATAGCGGCAACTTACGCCAATCTGCGTGGTGAGTACCTTAAAAAACAAATCTTTGTAATAGATATTCGTATAAAACGAAAAATCAGGCAACGGCAATACCTCCCGCGACGAGGTCAGCTGATAGACTAACTCATTATCAAAATGAAATTTCCATGCTTTGAGATTGACCGTTGCATCAAGCGCCACTGTCTGGATGTTGCCGTCATACTGCGCGGGCAATGCCTGACGGTCAAAATAGGTGTAACCGGTCATATTGGCAATGTGAAACCCAAGCGATATATGTCGCTTAGGTAACGCAAGACGCGCTTTTGCTTGAAATATCCAACTGTTTTTAAAGGTATTATCCCATTGAAAATGATTGGAACGATAGTAATTTAAGAAATAATCGGGAACGGTGTTTGCGAGTTGAGCGCCCGCAGAAAGCAGAATGGTGTCTTGGAAAAGTCGAAAATCGGTATAAATATTGCCGTTTACGTCAAACTGTCCCACTTTTGTGCCGAGAATAACAATCTGTCCGGTTGCGTCGTAACGAATATGCTTGCCCTCGTGCTTGGAGAGGGTCGCTCCAAGTGTCAGATTATTTTCAAGCAGGTCGCCATATTTGGCGCTGTCGGTCATCACAAGATGCCGTCGTAAATCATGCTCCACAAATGCAGCCAGCCCAAAATGTAACAGACGGTTAAATTTCTCTTCAAGCGTAATCGCCAATGTATTTTTCAGAGAGTAATAATGCGCCGTATCAAATGTAAACTGTTCATTATGATAATTGTTCAGATAAAACGAATCTGTCAGATTATTGTCAACATAGCGCCGCGCCACATTTTCAAACTTGATGGTATGAATGAAAGATGTAACCGGCACAAAATCATAAACGGTTGAATCGTTGGCAAGCTTTCTTTCGCGCTCAAAGCCCAGACTGTATTTGTGATTGAGAAAATAGATGTTGTTACGGTATCCGGATGCAGCGGCAGTCAGACTGGTTTTCATATAATTTGGCGCTATTTCATCATCACGCAGCTGTGAGAGGTCGGCTAAGCCGCCATTCTCCAGATTGCGAAAATTATTAAACATTATCATCGCATTCAAGGTATAGCGTTTGCCGCTCAAACTGCCCCAAAATCCTGCATTTAGCGCTTTTGTACCTTGTTTGGGATATTGCCCCCGTCCATAAATCAGATTTGTCAAGCCGCCGATATTAATGTATTTGTTCGCGTTGAACGTAAACAGCGCCTTTAAATAATCCTGTTCGCGGTAGCGCGGCAAAGCGGTATGGTAGGTGAGATTGGCGTAGGGGGTTGTGGTATTGAAATAGATGAGGTCTTGAGGGGTAATGGTGTAGGCGTCGTAGCCTTCCGAAAAAAAGAGACCTGTCTTGTTGGTACGGTCAAAGAAAAGTTTTGACTGCACCTGCGAACCCAAATTGCCGTTCCACGAATTGACCAGACTGTAATTATTCACCGGATTTTTATCCATATAACTGGTAATCACCGTATCGGTCAATGCGACGGTATCCGCTACGCCGTAACGTTCGTCAATGCACCACGTGCGAATTTTCGAGACCGTACCCTTATTGGCAACCGAATTTCCCGCGTCGGACGGCATCGGCAACGCAATGGGTGTCTGCGCCGACAGCATCGCACAAACAGCATTAAAAATCACTATGACAGTGTTCCTTTTCATACGACGACAAAGGTACGCCTTTTTTTCGTAGAGACGCGCAATTGTGCGTCTTAGAGCCAAAAGCCAAGAATCAAGAACGTTTTCGTGCTTTCGTGTATTGCGCTAAAACGCCCCTTTCTTTGCAGCCTGCCGGTGTATGTTAAATCGCAACCCTGCGGTCAGGCTGATGTATAGAGGATTTTCCGTGCGCATATTTTCGGGTTGCGGATAGATGTTCTCAGGAATATACCATACAAGACCGGGTTCAAAATAGATGTCCAAATCGCGATACAGTTGCACTTCAATCCCCATATTGGAAGCCAGTGAAAATTGCACGCCATCTATTGCATTTATTACACGGGATGGGTCTGTACCGGTTACTTCATTGTTGCCGGACTCTTTGAGCTGAACGTTTGCTATCCCCTTTTCCGCCATTCCCCCCAGAGAGACATACAAAGCCACCCGTTCATGGTCAAAAAAACGGTGGGAAGCCATAATCGGAATCCCCAAATAGTGTAAATATTGATGGCAGGCAGTAACAGTAACGCCCGTGGATCTGATGACGGAATAGAATTTTGAATGGCTGAAAGTGTAGGTCAAGCCCGTTTTAACATCCCATCCGGACGCTATCGGAATTCCAAGCGACAGTCCGACAGAGATGGGTAAATCGTGTTGCGCCACTCTGCTGGCAAGGCTTCGTATGACAAGCGGTTTGCCATTGTTCTGAATACTGGGCAGGAACATTGACTGCTTAACGTTAAACCCGTTTGCGATAGACGGCGATACGTTTGCTTGTATGCCGATGTTCCACCAGTCACGTTTTTGAGGGACGTGTTTTAATGTGGTAGCGCTGTGCGCCTCTTGTTGTTTATCGAGCTGTCTTTGTTGATTCATAAGACGGTTCGCCTCTTCCTCATCAATAACTATTTGTGTTTCCGAATGGAACTGTTTTTTCTCCTGAATGGAAACGTCAGCCTGCACCTCAGCAGCGGCGCTCTCTGTTGAATCTTCGACAGGAAGAGGCTGAGGCGTTGTTTTTGCCGTTCCGGATACGCCGGATGTTGCAGACAGAGGCTGTGGCGTGGTGGTTTGTTGCCGTATTGCCGGCTTAACTGTGCGGTTATGTTCGACGGTTTGCGGAGAAATGACAGCTTGCGCCGTGGTGTGTTGCGTATCGGGAGAGGTATCCGCGCTTTGGTATAACCAGACCAGTCCGCCTGTCAACAGTACGGCAATACCCGCCGCCGCCGATGCCAGCCATACCGGCTTACGACTGTGTGTTGCCTGAGGCAAATAAGGCGCAATCATCTCCCAGTCATCTTTTGGCAGATTACATTCAAAGTCTGCCAGTTTTTCGGAGAGTTGTTGTCTTATTTTTTCGTCATTTGTCATAGTCAAACTGTATATTACAGATTAATGTAAAACATAATATTCACTTGTTGATAAGTTCGCATATCATTGCTCTAAGTTTTTTCTTTGCACGTGCATGCTGAGAACGAACAGCCGTTTCCGACATATTAAGTATCTGCGCTATTTCTGCCAAGCCATAGCCCTCTATACCATGCATATTGAAAATAACACGTGCACAGTCAGGCAACTTGCTGATAACATTCATAATATCTTCGGCAGAAAGTTCACTGAACGATACATTTTCATTGTTAGGCAACACATTTGAGAACGTGTCAATATCAACCGCCTCCCTCAAAAGGTCGTTTCGACGAATATATTCAAGCGATACATTCACAAATATACGCCGCATCCACGCTTCAAAAGGACCTTTATCTTGAAAGTCATCCAGATGATTAAAAAGGCGGATAAAACCTTCGTGCATCAGGTCTCGCGCTGTTTCATAATCGTTGCAGTAGCGCATACAAACGGCAGTCATACGTCCGGCATAAAGGTCGTAAAGATGACGTTGCGACTTCGGATTGCATACTTTGCAACCTGCCAACACATCATTGAGCGTTACCGTCTTGTAAAATCCCATAATTTTGACCCGTTTTTAATGACGCACAAAAAACTGTTTTTGTGGCATCCGGTGGAAATTTTTTTTCGATAGAGACCCATTGCCGTGTTCAACTTATGAAGTGTTACATATTATTGGGGGCTTCTAAAATGTAGATTTTTCAAGGCTTGCGATTAAGATAAAAGCGGCGTTTACTAACGTAAATGAGCATTTTACCGAAAGAGCGTAACACAGAAAAAGCATTTTTTAGAGGTTCCCTATTCATTTTGTGAAACAGACTTGTATATCTCTCTTGCCGTACGGATTGCCGCGTGGGGAGTTCCCAGCTTTTGGCGAATGTCGCCATACCCCTGCAACATCGCATCGCGATAAGCAGTGTCGTACAGAAGAAGCTGCAATGCCTTTTGAAGATTTTGAGCGGTGAAATGATGCGTAATCAATTCCGTAACCAGACAGCGTTCGGCAACCAGATTAACCAACGAAACGTAAGGAACTCGTATCAGCCATTTGCGCAACAGCGAGGCTACCCTGCCGCCGAACACGTGATAAACCACCACCTGCGGTGTACCGATAAGCGCCGTCTCCAATGTTGCCGTACCCGAATTGACAACCGCAGCAAACGACTGATGAAGGAGCGAGTAGGTC
>JAISXJ010000025.1 GCA_031270565.1 Prevotellaceae bacterium | reverse complement strand
CTGAAGGCTGTAAATGTCATTCCCGCTTCTTTTCCAAATGCAAGCGCTATTACTGATGACGCCCATAAACAGGCGCTGGCAGGCGCTATGGTCTGGAATACGAATGACGAATTTCCAATAAATGGCGACGGAATCTACCTCTGGGATGGCAGCAAATGGAATTATATCGGCGGCAGCGACGGCGGCAGTATCCCTACAGGCGACGGTACGTTTACCGGTAAGCCCTGCTTTGACATTGCCATCGGCAATGACGGCATAAACGGTTGCAGCACGATAGGTGCCCGTCAGAAGACCGTGTTTACTGACCGCACGTCTCAGGACGGCGTTAGTGTGGCTCCCTATTCCGGCGTGCAGGTTTATACCTTTACACCCTCGTCAGCGGTAAGCAATGTTCGCTTTGATTTCATCGAAGCCGCCGGCGCCGGAAAGATTGTGGAAAGTATTGTGCCGTCTGCCGATTATAGCGGTACCGTTATCAGCTCTGCCAAGGTAACGGTAAATTACAAATCGTCGCTACAAAACGACTTGTCAGGTCTTACCCGCGACACAGGCTTAAAACTTAAACTGTATGTCATTTATAATGACGGCGACATCGACAGATCCATTGAACTGAACATATCGCTTCAGGATTGTGCATGTTGCGGGGCGTATGTAGCGAGCGGAGTATGGAAAGCATTCATGTGTCAAAACCTTGGCGCTAATGAAGCGGCAGACCCGTTTACGCCTGCGGCGGAGATTCACGGGGCGAAATACAAATGGGGTGTGAATCGCCCGGCATTGACGCAGGCGCAAGACCAAAACTCGGCGTACGATTCGTCTGTACCAAACTGGGATACTATTACAGTGTCTCCCACCACAAGTGGCATTAACTGGCTGAGTACCGCCAATCCCTGCCCTCCCGGTTGGCGCGTTCCTACAGACGTCGAATGGCAAGGCGTGATTGACTATAATAACGAATACCGCACTGATGACGGTGGCGCGAACTGGACCGCAGCCAACGTTGCACAATCCTGGTCTGCCAGCAATACAGATTTCACCAACGGTATTAAATTCGGCGACGCATTGGTTTTGCCCGCTGCCGGCTACCGGTACCTCAGCAATGGCTCGTTGGACCACCGTGGCTACTTCGGCTACTACTGGAGCTCTACCGCTACCGGAAGCTACGGTCGCAACCTGAACTGCCACGGCAGTGCCCAGTACGTGTACCCCGACACCAATCGGTCTTACGGCCTCAGTGTGCGTTGTGTGGAGGAATAAGCCTCCGCATCCAGACCAAACTGAGAAAAGCCCCTCACGGGGCTTTTCTCAGTTTTCAGTGAATAGTATTGGCTACGCCAAACGTTGTATTCGTGGCTAAATTACTTTTGATACAGCCCTATTTTTCACAGGATTAACAGGATACTCAAGATAATGATTTTTTCTTTTTGAACACTGATAACACAGATTAGACACGATTTTCACAGATAGAAATCTGGCGTTTATCTGTTAAATCTGTGTCATCTGTGTTCTGTTTTTCTATTGATATTTATGCCCTAACGGGCAAAAAACTACACTCTACACTCTGAAAACTGACAACTAAACTCTACAAACTATAAACTAAAAAAACTACCTTTGCGCAGTCAAGGGATGGTTTGCGCCGTATGACTGTTGAATAAGAGAGCGCTATGGATTAAATGCTGAAAAATTTATAAATAGTGGTATTTGAGCGAATTTTTCTCAAACCGTTTTCCTCATTTTATAATTCATGGCTCAAAAATACTCTCTTTTCTACTAAATCGCCGGTAAATATCCATTTGGAGAGGTAAATTGTCGGGGTTGGAGATATAATTAATGAGAACTGTATTGGTTAATGCCATAAAAAAAGTAAGTCAGCCTCACGGCAAACTTACTTCACCAAAATTTTTAACCAAAAACAATTTTCATAATTATGAATGTAAGTGTATCCACAAATGCCGTGCCAAACTCCGTTGAATTTCTATTTATTTTAATCAAAAGGCTTATTATACGTTTATTTATTTTTTAATGACATATTAATACATAAAATATGACACGATATTTTCTCTTTTTCCTCATTAATTGTCTATTTATCGTTTCTGCTACATCTCAGCAACAAAAAGATGCAGAGCGTTTTTTCAACGCCGCACAGTATCAGGAAGCGCTTGTTGCATACCGGCTGATGCTCAAAAAGAGTCCGGCAAGCGCACCGTTACATTGCCGTATCGGACAATGTCTGCTGGCGCTCAAACATTATGAAGAGGCAAGCGTTCATCTGCAATATGCCGCCGACAAACAAACACCCAAAGCTTCCTATTACCTCGCGCAAGCCCATTTCTACAATTACCATTTTGGAGAAGCCGTAGAGGCTTTTGAAGCCTATCTGAACGAGAGTAACGACTCCACAATTCTGCTCGAACTTAAACAGGCGCGTTTAGGAAGAGACATGCTTGAGCACGTTGATCCTGTGCAGTTTATAGACAGCATGATTATTGATAAAGCCGCATTTTTAACAGCCTATCGCCTGAATGTGGATTTGGGCGCACTCAAACAAATGCACAAAACTTCACCCGTTTGTGATGCTCTTGTAGAATTTTTTTCAGGACGAGGCGACCGCCGCATCTTTCCCGTAGAGATTAACGGGCAAACCGACCTTATGCAGAGCGACAGCCTCCTCGACGGATGGACTGACCCCATACGCCTGCCCGATGAAATCAATTCCGCACAATGCGAAAACTATCCCTTTGTCCTTTCCGATGGCGTAACGCTCTATTTCGGCTCCACCTCAGAGAAGGGATTGGGAGGTTATGATATTTTCTTTTCACGCATGAACAGCAGCGGTCGTTATCTGACGCCGCAACACGCACCAATGCCTTTCAACTCCCCATATAACGATTATCTTATGGTGATTGACGACATTGCCCAAATTGGATGGTTTGCCACAGACCGTTATCAGCCTGCCGGAAAAGTGGCTGTTTATCAATTTATTGTCAAAGAAAAAAGAGAGCCGGTAAACACGGAAGACGAGCAATATTTGCGCGATTGCGCCCAGTTGAAAAACATCCGCCTTCTCCCAAAACATACCGAAACAATAACAACAGCCTTGCCCAAAATTGAACAGGCATCTCCAATAGTATTTATTGTCAACGATACGCTTATCTATTATGCACTGACCGATTTTCACTCTATTGATGCCCGTGAAATTTATATTGCCATGACCGACTCCGTTCAACAGTCCACATATCTGCATCTTCTTTTGGACAGGCAGCGCACCGCTTTTATCAACGCTACGGAAGACGAACGCGCCCTTCTCAGGCAGTCTATTCCGGACTTGGAGAAACAGATTTTGCAACTTCAAAAGGCAATTATTGATATGGAGTTACGTCTGCGGCGCATGGAAACGGAAGCGCGTCTGCAATTTTTAATCCGTTCCGGATTATTGGACGCTGTCTCAAAAGTAATTTAGCCACGAAACAACCCCTCGGCGTAGCCAATACTATTCACTGAAAAATGAACAATTACGATTTACGAGTTAAAAATCTAAACTCTAAAAACTAAACTCTAAAAAAATATTATTCACTATTCACTATTCGTTATTCACTAAAAAAACGGTATATGTCCTAACGGACAAAAACGCCTGCTTAAAGCCGTTTTTTCTATTGATATATAAGCCGTAACCGGCTAATAACTAAACTCTAAACTCTACTAACTAATAACTAAAAAAAGGCGTATCTTTGCACGGCAAAACAGCGTGCCTTTCTGCCGCTGTATGTGAAATTCATTATCAACCTAAAAAATAATTTATCGTTATGACGAAAGAACAAAAAATCGCCCTTCCGGAAAACGCTTCACGTGAATTAAAACAGGGAGAAGAGTATCATCCCGTCATGTCGCCTAACCGCACCTATCCCGAAGTCAATGTACGCTCGGTGTCGATTGGCGTACTGATGGCAATTCTGTTTTCGGCAGCCGCCGCGTATCTCGGTCTGAAGGTGGGACAGGTGTTTGAGGCTGCCATTCCTATCGCCATTATTGCTGTTGGACTGTCCACCGCCACCAAACGAAAAAACGCACTCGGAGAAAATGTGATGATTCAGTCCATTGGCGCCTCCTCCGGCGTTATTGTTGCCGGCGCAATCTTCACACTGCCGGCGCTCTATATTCTTCAAGCCAAATATCCGGACATCTCCGTGAGTTTTATGCAGGTCTTCATCAGTTCGTTGCTGGGCGGCGTGCTCGGAATCCTGTTTTTGATACCATTTCGGAAATATTTTGTCTCGGACATGCACGGCAAATATCCATTCCCCGAAGCAACCGCTACAACACAGGTGCTTATCTCCGGCGAAAAGGGAGGCAGTCAGGCAAAACCGCTGATCTTTGCCGGTATCATTGGCGGACTTTATGACTTTGTTGTAGCAACTTTCGGCGTCTGGGCAGAGACGTTCACGTCGCGCGTGTTACCGTTTGGTGAAACCATTTACGAGAAAGCCAAAGCGATTTTCAGCGTCAATATCGGCGCGGCAGTGCTTGGTCTGGGTTATATCGTCGGACTGAAATATGCCGCTATCATCTGTGCAGGGTCTGCGCTGGTGTGGTTCATAATCGTTCCTCTGCTGCCTTTTCTCGGAGAAAATACACTGCATTTTATTAATCCGATGTTCGATGGTACGGTGTCCGGTATGTATGCCGAACAACTCTTTACCACCTTTGCACGTCATATCGGCATTGGCGGTATCGCGATGGCTGGCATTATTGGCATTGTCCGTTCGTGGGGCATTATTAAGAGCGCTGTCGGGCTGGCAGCGGGCGAGATGAAAAACAAAGGCAGTCAGGCTGCCGTTCAGACACAGCGCACACAACGCGATCTGGCAATGAAAATTATTGTCTTCGGCGTCATCTTTGCGCTTCTGGCAACATTTTTATTCTTCTACTTTGGCGTGCTGAACAACCTCTGGCATACCATTGTCGGCTTGCTCGTGGTGGCAATCATCGCTTTTCTCTTTACAACGGTGGCTGCAAATGCCATTGCCATTGTGGGAACCAATCCCGTGTCCGGCATGACACTGATGACATTGATTTTGGCTTCCGTTATTCTGGTTGCCGTCGGACTGAAAGGCGTTACCGGTATGGTGGCAGCGGCGATAATCGGCGGCGTAGTATGCACGGCGTTGTCAATGGCAGGCGGCTTTATTACCGATTTGAAGATTGGCTACTGGCTTGGCTCCACACCGGCAAAGCAGCAAACGTGGAAGTTT
>JAISXJ010000196.1 GCA_031270565.1 Prevotellaceae bacterium | reverse complement strand
AACTGATAATTGACAACTTAATTATATCTATCAATTAATTTAAAACATGTTTTTTATGAAAACTAATCAATTTATTTTCGCTGCACTTACCGCAGCATTTCTAAGCGTCGCCAATTATGCTGCGGCGCAGGTAACGATTGGAGGCGGCGGCCAGCCCGCAGCAGGAGCTGTACTGGACTTGAACAGTACGACTAAAGGCGGGTTGGTGCTCTCAAATGTAACTATTCCCGATTTGGAGAAGATTCCAGCCGGTCAATTAGTCGGTATTGCGAGTGAAGAAGATGTCAATACCGACCTTATCGGTACAATCGTTTACGGCAACTCAAGTGGAACTTTCAAACAGGAAGTATCTGAACAGAATACTATTGATATGGGGGTAAAAGGCATTTTTGTCTGGGACGGCAACAAATGGAACCCAATCAGTAGCACACCTGCACATTCCATAACCTTTGCCCCGTACAATCTTGGCGCTGACCCTACCCAGTTTAATTCTGGTGAATATGCCTCTCTCAGTCCGGCAAAACGACAGATTAGATATCTGAAAGACTGCACTCTTGCCAACGCTGTTAATGTTTACGGCGACCTCTACCAGTGGGGACGTGTGGCTGACGGACACGAAAAACGGGATGCTGAGCCTTATGCAACTGCCGGAATGCTTGAAAACGCTGACCTGGATGGTAATGGACAGGTGATTAACGATTATGGGGCAGCAGTTTACAATAAAACGGATACAGATAAAAAATACGGACACTTTATTAGGAATAGTAACGATTGGCATGGCGGGACAATTGTTGATGGTGATAGCCTTTGGGGTAACGGCGAGGGCTATGGTAAACAGAATGATAATCAAGGCGGTGTTCTTTATACTAACGGCAAATACTATCAAAACACAGACTGGGCAATTCCCGCGAACAATCCCTGTGTCTCAATGGGCGCCGGCTGGCGCGTTCCTACTCAGGACGAATGGGAACGACTTTGTAATTACAACAGCGATCCGGGTAGTGCCAGTGGCGGAGTTCCCACTATCGCTGAAGGTGATATGCCTGCTACCGGTCAGGCTACCACCAGCACCGGTAGCGCTCCCTTGACCTGGGTACCGGTAGCAGGTGGAATACCAAGTACGGATTGGGTAATTGATACTGAACAAAAATTGGGTGGTTACGCTGTTTACAAAACAGCTGACTGGAAAGCAGCTATTGCAATGGGCGGCTATTTTGACCCGAACAGTGTCGGTAGTCCTAATTTCAATACATACACTTTATACGCCGCTGCTGCCCCAGAGCCGCTCTTATTCCTGCCTGCAGCCGGGACCCGCAATCCCGGTACTGGTGTGCTCGGGGGTAGCGAAGGGAACTACTGGAGCAGTACAAGGTACAACACCACCAACTACTCTACTTTTCTGCGGCTCCAGAAGACCCAGGTGGTGCCCAATGTGAACACTAGCCGTTCGTCCGGCTATAGCGTGCGGTGTGCGAAATCATTATAATCTCATTCGTTCAAGACCAAACAAAAGCCCCCAGCAACGGGGGCTTTTTTTCGGTTTATCGCGTCTCTACTTGCTGCTAATCGCACGTATCACAGTTGCTGCAGGCGATTGACCTGTCTCTGAGGCGCATCTCAATAAGGTGATGCAGACTCTTGCGCAAAGAAGGTAGCTCAACCCTGTCAACGACTTCGGAGATGAATGCCATCATCAGCAACAGACGTGCCTCGTCAATATCAATGCCGCGAGAACGCATATATAGAAGCGCTTTTTCATCCAGTTGTCCTGTTGTAGCGCCGTGTCCGCATTTGACGTCATCAGCGTAAATCTCAAGCTGAGGCATAGCGTGCACCTGCGTATTGTCAGAAAGGCAGATATTACGGTTCGTCTGGTAGGCAACAGTCCCCTGCGCATCCTTTGCCACAACAATACGCCCCGTAAAAATGCCGTGCGAAGCCCCATTTAGAATATATTTAAACAATTCGTTACTGTGGCAATTAGGCGCATTATGTCTGATGACGGTGTAATTTTCAGTCTGCTGTTCACCACTGCTGACCAGTGCGCCGCCCATCCACGTCTCGGAAGCAGGCGCATTGAGGTCTATCTCAATATGGTTGCGCGTTACACCGTTATTCAGTCCTATCGCACTGAAAACCGTCCGCGACGATGCCTCCTGCCGTACAAAGAGCCGAGAGAGACTGTGCGTGCGGTGATGCGTATTCTCAAGAGTATAATACTGAAACTGTGCATTCTCGGCAACGAATACTTCCGTCAGTCTGTTAGCGAAGAAATCCACCGTATCCACAGCGTGGTCGCAGACGAGCAGTTTGACTTCCGCCCCCGCTTCAATGATAATCACATTATGAACATGCGCCATTAACCCCACATTTGAACGCAGGATATTAATCACCTGTAAAGGCTGCTCCGAAACGGTATCTTTTTTAACGTAAAGAAAATAACCGTCCTGAGCAAAGAGGTGATTCATCGCTACAAAACCATCGGTCGTACGTTCTGAGAGCTTGCCGAGATAACTGTTCAGCACATCGGCATAGCGTATTGAGGCTTCGTGCAGACTGCACATAATCACACCTGAAGGCAACGGGAACGGCTGCTTGGTACGTGCTTGAAACTGGTCATTGATAATAAAACTCACGTGAGCGTCAATCCCCGAAACGTGGCAACGAAAAAATGTCTCCGAATCAACAGGAAAATGCAGACGGTTAATATTAAATCCGTAATCAAAATCGAGCCTGTCCATAAGGCGACTGTACCTGTATGCCTCGTCCTCTTTTGTGGGAAAGCCATTTGCCTCGAAGCAGGTCAGCGCTTTGTCGCGTAAACGGTTAAGCGCCTGAGCCGCATGCTGCTTGATAGCATTTGCCTGAGAATGATAAAGTGAAATGTAGGTTTGTTCGTTCATAAGAAAAGTTTCTTCCGGACAGATGATTAGATGTCATCGCACTCCTGCTTTATCCAGTCGTATCCGCGTTCTTCGAGTTCGAGCGCCAACTCCCTGTTCCCCGTCTTAACGATACGTCCCTTGTAGAAGACGTGTACAAAATCAGGCACAATATAATCAAGCAACCGTTGATAATGCGTGATAACTATTGACGCATTGTTATTGCTTCTCATAGCATTAACGCCGTTTGCCACCACGCGCAGGGCGTCGATGTCAAGACCGGAATCGGTTTCATCCAGAATGGAGAGACGGGGCTCGAGCATAGCCATCTGAAAAATTTCGTTACGCTTCTTTTCGCCGCCCGAAAATCCTTCGTTCACCGAACGGTCAGTGAGTTTGTTATCTAATTGCAACAACTCTTTTTTGCTTCGCATTAACTTCAAAAAGTCCGATGCAGAGAGCGCTGCCAGATTTTTGTATTTACGATGTTCATTGATAGCGGCACGCATAAAATTGACCATACTTACGCCCGGAATCTCAACAGGATATTGAAAACTCAAAAAGATTCCACGTCGCGACCGCTCTTCGGGCGAGAGCGCCAGCAAATCTTCTCCCAGAAAAGTAACTTCACCTTCGGTAACTTCAAAATCAGGGTGTCCGCTTAACACTGACGCAAGGGTACTTTTGCCGGCGCCATTCGGTCCCATGATGGCGTGTATCTCACCGACATTCACCGAAAGTGTTACGCCACGTAATATTTCTTTGCCTCCTTTGCCTCCGACGGAAGCGTGCAGGTTTTTAATTTCTAACATAGCTATTTTGTTTAACGCCTGCAAAGGTAATGCTTTTTTGAGTTTATAGTTAGTAGAGTGTAGAGTTTAGTTGTCAGTTATCAGTTTTACGAATTGAGAATTGAGAATTGAGAATTGAGAAACAACTAACCACTAAAAAAAAATTATTCACTATTCGT
>JAISXJ010000167.1 GCA_031270565.1 Prevotellaceae bacterium | reverse complement strand
ACAACAAAAGTCCAACTCTGCGCATTATTTGCCGACGGAGACAAGCGTCCCGCTTCCAATACAAGTTCTATCTTTTCACGTTCAACCTCTTTGTCTTCGTAGGCACGGTTGCTCTGACGTAATTTTACAATATCTAAAAATTCCATATATTTTGAAGTTTTATTTTTACCAAATACAGTTAACAGGACAGGGCTTATTTATTCATACTTACCGAATATCAGACGACAAAGTTACAGAAAATTTCAGATATTGGATTCTTCTCGTGCTTTCTCACCATGCGTCTTCGCACATGCAACAGCGTCATAAACATTTTTTCTTAACCCAGTTTTGAGAGGTAACACATTTTCTCGTAAAAATCCACTAATTTTGCGACCACAATAAACAGATATTGCAAAATATCAAAAACCGACAAACTTCATTTATGGATTCCAAACAGTTGATTCTGGACAGACGATATATGCGAATGGCACGTATATGGGCGGAAAATTCCTATTGCAATCGGCGCAAAGTAGGCGCATTGCTGGTGAAAGACAAAATGATAATTTCCGATGGCTATAACGGAACGCCTTCGGGATTTGAAAATCAGTGCGAAGATGCCGATAACGTGTCGAAGCCATACGTGCTTCATGCGGAGGCAAATGCTATCACCAAAATTGCACGGTCGAGTAACAGCAGCGAAGGCGCAACACTTTACGTAACAGCATCACCGTGCATAGAATGTGCCAAACTGATTATTCAGGCGGGTATCGTGAGAGTGGTCTATGGCGAGAATTACCGCATCATAGACGGCATTGAACTCTTACGGAAAGCAGGCGTGGAAACATTGATGTTAGAGGAATAAGACGTTTTTAAATGAAAAAAGCAACATGGATTCTTATTGCCGCTGCAACACTTGCACTGGGCATTGTAACCGGTAATTTCTACGCCGGACTGGAGACAGGGAACAGAATGAAGTCGCCTTTTGGGCGTACCGAAGAAAATAAAATCACTGAGGTCGTGCAGATTATTGATAAACTGTACGTGGATTCCATCTCGATTGACAGCATCGCCGAGGCAGTGATTCCAACCATTCTCTCGCAACTTGACCCTCATTCGGCGTACATTCCGGCTGCCGATCTGCAAGTTACCAACGATGAGCTGAGCGGCAGTTTTGGCGGTATCGGCGTACAGTTTAATATTCAAAATGACACGGTATATGTCGTGGATGTTATTTCGGGTGGTCCTTCCGAACTGGCAGGACTGCTTGCCGGAGACCGTATTGTGTCGGTTGACGGGTTGACATTCGTGGGGAAAACACTCAACAATGAACGGGTGATGAAAACACTTCGCGGCGAGAGAGGCACAAAAATAACAGTGGGTATCGTCAGGCGGAACACCCCTAAAATTCTCTCTTTTACCGTTACCAGAGGAGATATTCCCGTGAAAAGCATTGATGTCGCTTGTATGATTGCGCCAAATATCGGATTTATTTCGGTGAATAAATTCGGCATAACCACCTATCAGGAATTTCTTAACGGCATTGCCAAAGTGCGTTCTGAAGGTGCAAGCAAGTTAATTATAGATTTGCGCGGTAATGCAGGCGGCTATCTTGATGCGGCAATCAATATGCTGAACGAATTTTTGCAAGAGGGTGATTTAATGGTTTATATTAAAGGGAATCATTATGCCCGCACCGATTCATACGCCAATGGAACAGGCTCCTGTCAGACGATACCGTTGGTAGTACTTATTGATGAATTTTCAGGCTCCGCCAGCGAGATTTTCGCAGGAGCGATACAGGACAACGATCGCGGTCAAATTGTTGGAAGACGCTCCTTTGGCAAGGGACTGGTGCAGCATCAGGTTACCCTGAAAGACAGTTCAGCTGTGAGAATAACCGTAGCACGCTATTATACGCCGTCGGGACGCTGCATCCAAAAACCTTATGAGCGGGGACGCCTTTCCGAATATGACGCCGACCTGTGGCAACGATACCTGCACGGCGAATTTTACTCACAGGACAGTATTCGCCAAAATGATACAACCGTTTACAAGACCGTTGGCGGACGGACAGTGTATGGCGGGGGAGGTATTATGCCCGATATTTTTGTGCCTCGCGACAGCAGCGGTATCACACACTATTTCTCAGAGCTGGTCAACGCCGGCATCATTTATCAGTTTGCATTACGTTACACCGAACAGAATCGCGCCAGACTTAAAGCCTGCAATTCGTGGCAGGCACTCGAAAGCTATCTGGAATCACAACAACTGTTCGACCTTGTAGCGGCAGAGGGCGCAAAGAAAAATGTCATCGGCACAATGGAGCAAAAACGCAAATCGCGTACCTTTATCGAAAGGCAGCTGTACGCCTATATCATTCGGAACATCTTCAATGATGAAGGCTTTTTCCCCTTTCTCAATCAAAATGATGTAACGGTGCAACGCGCCGTCGAACTGTTAGGCGGCACAAAGCAGTGATGTGTATGAATAACATTTATTCGGAGCATATCCATCCCAGCGAACTTGGAGACACGCAATATGTGCATCGTATTGGCTTGTCGCTGAGTGGAGGAGGTGTCAAAGGGATAGCCCACCTTGGCGTGATACAGGCAATGGAAGAACGCGGCTGGGCGCCCAATATCATCTCCGGCGTGAGCGCGGGCGCTATTGCCGGTGCGCTTTACGCCGACGGACACACACCGAAAGAGATTTGCCGGTTTCTGAGGGAATCAGGTTATTTTCATTATGTCAGTCTGGGGATTACTACCGGAAAAGGGCTGATGTCCAATCACAGATTCGCCTCCCTGCTAGAGTCCTTTATGAAAGCCCGTACGTTTGAAGAGTTGAAAATGCCCGTTATTATTAATGCCACAGAACTTGTTGAGGGCGTGAATGTGTATTTTCATACAGGTACGCTTATCGATAAGATTATAGCCTCGTCAAGTGTTCCTGTTGTGTTGACACCCGCAGAAATCAACGGCAAGATGTATGTGGACGGCGGTATATTTTGCAATATGCCCGCCCAAATTATCCGTCCACTGTGCCGGACATTAATAGGCGTACACGTTAATCCTATTATTAATCAAGGACGTATCAGCAATATCAAGGACATCGCCGAGCGCGTATATCATCTGACCATACAGGCAAACACGGTTGCGGAGAAACAGGTGTGCGACTTGGTTGTCGAGCCTGTTAAGGCGCGCAACTATGGTATGTTCGAGAAATCAAAAGGACAGGAAATTTTTGACATCGGCTATCAGGCTGCCGTTGAAACATTCGACAAAGCACGTTTATTCTAACAGTATTCACCTTAAAAATAATATTCATTCCATTATGGCATATTCTCCCAGACAAATTCTTGAAGCATTAAGCCATGTGCGTTATCCGGGCAGCGGGCAGGATGTGGTGTCGGCAGGTATGGTCGAAGATGATATACGCATCGAGGGCAACAAAATTAGTTTTTCTTTATTAATACAGAAAAAGAATGACCCTTTTATACGGTCGCTGGTGAAAGCCTGCGAACAGGCAATTTTGAGTTATGTTGATTCCAAAGCAGATATTCAGGGGCATATCTCCGTAAAAATTCCGCCTCCGGCAGAAACAGAAAAACCTTTACCGGAGGTCAGGCGCATTATTGCGGTCGCCTCGGGAAAGGGGGGCGTTGGCAAGTCGCTGGTAGCGGCTAATCTGGCTGTTGCGCTAAGCAGACTGGGATATCGCGTGGGATTGCTTGATGCGGATATTCACGGACCTTCGCAGCCGAAAATGTTCGGTGTGGAAGATGCGCGTCCTGTTTCGGAGGAGATTGAGGGACGTACATATATTGTGCCGGTGGAAAAATTCGGCATTAAACTGTTGTCGATAGGCTTCTTTGTTTCTCCCGACACGGCGCTTGTCTGGCGTGGCGCGATGGCGGGTAATGCGCTCAAGCAACTGCTGACCGATGGATTGTGGGGGGCGCTTGATTTTCTTATTCTGGACATGCCGCCCGGCACAGGAGACATTCACCTGACGCTTGTACAAACCATTCGTCTTGACGGCGCTATTGTGGTGAGCACGCCTCAGCAGGTGGCGCTGGCTGATGCGCGTAAGGGAATACAGATGTATCAGAACGATAAAATCGGGATACCGATTATAGGGCTTATTGAGAATATGGCGTGGTTTACGCCTGCCGAATTACCTGAGAATCGTTATTATATCTTTGGAAAGGAAGGTTGCAAGCAACTGGCGGCAGAGTTGAACGTTCCTCTTTTGGCACAAATACCCATTGTTCAAAGTCTTTGCGAAAGTGGCGACGCAGGACAGCCTGTTGCAGCCGACGACGACAGTCCGTCAGGCGCTCTTTTCATTGAGCTGGCAAAGAAAATAAGCGGGTATAATGCTTCGTGAAGAATGAAGCATGTTTTTGCGCCGGCAATCGTAAGGCGTTATTTACTGTTATTGTGCTGTTCTTGCCGCTGTCGGTAGAGTTGCCATGAATTTATAATGTTTTGCCACAACACGTAAAACCCCGGTCCAAGGGCTGCCAGAGGATGCAGATAGGCGTGAGCCATCCAGATAGCTAATATGGAATTTTTTTGTCCGAGCGCCTGTCCTCCGGCGACGCGCTCGCCGTAATGCTTGCCGATACGCCACCCTAAGAGAAACTGCAGCAGGCAAATTATCAGAGAGCCAACAGCAATCCAACACATGACATATCCCTCAAAAGGTGTTTCAACCATCCGTTGCACCGTCTGTGCAATCACAATCACCAGCGCTAACGCCCATAGATAGAATGCCACACCATTGACGGATATTAAGCGTGTGTTCAATTTGGGGAGCCATTTTCTTAACACCAACGCCAACAGGAAAGGACATATTACCAGAGGCACTATTTTTTTGACGATATAAAAAAACGTCTGCCAAAATGCCACATCAGCCTGTTTTTCGGACATCAGTGGAAAAAACAACGGCACTGCTATCGTTACGGCAAAGTTTGCAAAGAGTGTAAATGAAGCTACCATACCCACATTTCCCCGCAATTTTCCTGCAACCACTGAGGCGGCGGTCGCCGTAGGCGCTATCACGCAAAGCGCTACTGCCTGCGCCACCGTTCTGTCGAACAACACTAAGGCATAGAATAGTCCTACGCTGCCAACAATTTCAATTAACAGTAACCACAGATGCAATTTTGTTGGGCGCAATCGTGCAAGATCCAGCTTACAAAAAGTTAGCAACAACATCATAAAAATCAGCGCCGGTATCAGCGACGACAATGCACCAAACCACCTGTATCCGGCAATGCCGAACACCATAGCCACAGGCAAAGTCCACTCTTTTAGTATTTTGATAATTATCCGCATCTTTTCTTTTTTTCCGGACAAAGATACGCCTTTTTTTAGAGTGTAGTTATTAGAGTGTAGTTAGTAGTGAATAACGAATAGTGAATAGTGAATAGTGAATAATTGAGAATTGAGAATTGAGAATTGAAGGAATGAAGGAATGAAGGAATGAATAATGCTGTCCCGCAGGGACAAAATGTGAATAAGAGGCTGTCTCAAAAGTAATTTTGGGGCAGTTTTTTTTGTTCTAAAAATATATTGTTT
>JAISXJ010000125.1 GCA_031270565.1 Prevotellaceae bacterium | reverse complement strand
GTGTTATAATACACGCTCAAAGAAAGTCAGGATACTGACACATAAAAGCCTCCAGCGATGGGGGCTTTTCTGTTATACTTTTGTGTGTTGTTCACGCCGACAGGTAGAACGCTACCTCTGATTTATCTTGGAAGAAAATCCTTTCAGAAACATCAACAAACGATATTTACGATTTTCCCCACAACTACTATTACCTTTTTGGGACTTTTGCCATCCAGTATGCGGATGGTTTGTTCGTTGTTTAGGGCTGTCTGTTCTACGTCGGCGGCAGACAAATCGGCGGCAGTTTCGATGGTGAAACGTACCTTTCCGTTGAATGAAACAGGATATTTCACCGTTTTCTCCACCAGATAACGCTCATCACAGGTCGGGAAAACGGCATCATTGACCGACGTAACGTGTCCGAGCAGATGATACAGTTCTTCGGCAATATGCGGCGCAAACGGCGACAAAAGCACTGTAAGCGGCTCCAGTATGGCACGTTTATTACATTTAAGCGTATGCAGTTCGTTGACACAAATCATAAACGCCGAGACAGACGTGTTAAATGAAAAATGTTCAATGTCATAGCTCACTTTTTTGATTGTCTTGTGCAGCGTTTTCATCTCCTCATCCGACGGAGGAGTATCAGTTACCAAAAACTCATCGCCGTGAAAAAACAGGCTCCAGAAACGTTTTAGAAAACGATGTACGCCATCAATACCGTTGGTGTCCCACGGTTTGGACTGCTCAAGGGGACCCAAAAACATCTCGTAAAGGCGCAACGTATCCGCGCCGTAGCGTGCCACAATATCGTCAGGATTTACAACATTAAAGAGCGATTTCGACATTTTTTCGACCGCCCAGCCACAGATGTATTTACCGTCTTCAAGGATAAATTCGGCTGTTTTGTATTCGGGATTCCAATTCCGGAATTGTTCAATATCCAACACATCGTTAGAAACACTATTCACATCCACGTGGATTGGCGTTACATCGTATTGGTCTTTCAAACCGAAAGAAACAAAGGTATTGGTATTTTTGATGCGGTACACAAAATTACTGCGCCCTTGTATCATTCCCTGATTAATAAGCTTTTGAAAAGGTTCATCTTTTGTCACAATGTCCAAATCGTATAAAAATTTATTCCAGAAACGACTGTAAATCAAGTGTCCGGTGGCGTGTTCCGAGCCGCCGAGATACAAATCAACATTGCCCCAATAGTCGTTTGCTTCTTTGGAAACCAGAGCCTTATCGTTGTGAGGGTCTTCGTAACGCAGGTAATAAGCCGAAGAGCCGGCAAAGCCGGGCATAGTGTTGAGTTCCAATGGATAACTGTTTTTCTTTTCCATCTTAAATTTGTTTTTTAATTTTGTGCAATTGAAAATTGTTGAACATATTTATTGTGTATCTGAACGTTGTTTTTTGTAATTTATTTGATTATCTACGGGGAAATGCGGATTATTGGCGTCGGAGGCTTTCGCCGTTACAATACCAAAATCAATGCGCCTGCGGCAATCAGTATAGCGCCGATAATGGTTTTGACGTCCATTGTTTCGCCGAGAAAAAGAACCGAAAAAATCAGTACAAACACCACGCTCAACTTGTCTATCGGGGCGACTTTCGATACATTGCCCGTTTCCAATGCCTTGAAATAGAATATCCACGAAAGCCCTGTGGCAATTCCCGAAAGCACAAGAAAAATCAGGTTTGTCCGCGTAAGTTCTTTTGTTTCTTTTAGTTGTCCGCTGAAAAGTACAATGCCCCAGGCCAAAAGCAATACAATTCCTGTTCGCACGGCAGTTGCCAAGTTGCCGCTAATGCCCTTCACGCCGACTTTTGCCAAAATGGCTGTTGCCGCGGCAAACAGGGCTGATAATAGTGCATAGAGTTTCCACATATCCAAATTGTGATTTATAATTTCTTACGATTTGATGAATAATCGTTTAACGTTTCGTTTTGCAATGGCTTTTACTATAATTTTATGAAATGGACGAATAACAAAAAAGTAAACTTTCCCCAAAGCATTATGAAAATGGACAAATGTTATAATGCTTATTCGCAGTTGATTGTCATTCAATTTTTCATTACAGACAGACAATTCTGCTGTTAAATGTTTGTCTGTTAGTCGCATAACGGTTTCATCGGCAGATTTTGCAGGAACGGTCATCAAATTATATTGACCGCTGTTGCGAATGGCTACCTCAAACTTTTGTTTGAAATCTTTTTCATTTTCATTGGTTTTCAGTCCGAATGGTTTTACCAGCCAATCTCTCAATTGAAACAGTACTTGTACCCATTGAGGAAAATCCGTCCAAAACGCAATCATCATATTATCAGGCGTTAAACGCTTATTTTCAGCCACTACCGTACTGAAAACATCAACATAATCGGCAGGCAAGTAATTTTTCGCTAACGAATTTGCAGGCAATATTGATTTTGTTATTTTTATGTTCATAATTCATTTCCTTTTTGTTTTATGTGCCGTAATGATTGTATAACTATGCGCATTTACCGTTATCACACAATTATCTACACTGACATACCAATTTT
>JAISXJ010000096.1 GCA_031270565.1 Prevotellaceae bacterium | reverse complement strand
CCCTTGAATACAAGGAGTTAAGCTGAATGCGGGGGGGGGCTTTTGTAACGAACTTACTTTTAGCCGGTTAAACCGTCTAAACTGCAAAAATGGTGAATATAGAACCCCAGATGTAAGCATCGTTTTGTATTGATTTTAGATGTTTATAAGAACGGGGCAAAGATAATACTTTTTTTAGTTATTAGTTATTAGAGTGTAGTTTTTAGTGAAAAATATTTTTGCGTGCTTTTATTTCTCTGTGTCTCTCTGTGTGTTCTCTGTATAACTCCGTGCAATAAGAAAACTTGGCAACTCTCGCTGCTGAATTTCACAGAGAAGCACAGGACTTGTCCCGCCAAAGCGGGAGGTTTCACAGAGTTACACAGAGATTTGTCCCTGTGGGACACATTATTCACTATTCACTATTCGTTATTCACTAAAAAAAAATTATTCTGAAAACTAAAAACTGACAACTCTTTTCATAGCGCCTCAAAAAGAGAGTTAACCTGTAAAAAAAAAGCCGCCCCATTATGAGGCGGCTAAAAAACAGGTCTTTTGTTACTGGCTGACAGTTCTTACAACAACTGCCGCGCCTGCGTTCTGCGTTTTGTCCACCTCGTACGAGGAACTGTATTTGCCTGCGGGCATATCCGACAAAACAGCTGAGTTACACGCTCTGGCTACCGTAATATAATCGGTTAAAGCTGTTCTCAGCGCCGTAGCCGCCATTCCGGCGAGCAATCCGACGGCGCCGCCGCCACTCGCCTGAACGGACGTATCATAGGTGATAGTTCCTTTACGTTGGAAAATAGTTTCATTCGTAATGGTGGAACGCAGGATATACTCAATGGTAACCGTAACCTTGCCGCCGACAGCCGATTTCTTCCATTCTGTGATGTAGGTAAACAGCGCGGCATCTGCACCAAGCACCATCCGAAACTTGTCCAAAGGCCCCGTTGCGTAATTTTCGGCGTCGTATGCGCTTTCGGTCTTGTAGAGATCCAGACATAAAAACGGAGGTATCACATAATACCCCATTTCACAGAGCGTTCTTGACATGGTTATGTAGAAAAATTCCTTCGCTTCTACATTGGTCGTCGTGTTGATTGGCGGCATCACCGCAATAGACAACGGACGCTCATCGTACATTTTTGGATAGACATCTGCCTTTGTCAATTTGGAAACAGTACACGACTGCATCAATGGCAGACTGATGAACAGGATGTAAATTAGCTTTTTCATTCTTCTAACCGTTTAATAATTCCTTCAATAAATTGTGCCGATTCGGGATACAGCGCCACTTCCATTTTCATTAACGCTATTCCTTCCTTGACTTTTCCATGTTTAACAAGTAAATAGCCGTAATCAGCATAGATTCCGGGAGGAACGGTCTGTCGCCCTGACTTTTGATGGTCAATGATGTATTGATATTCCTTCAACAGTTTTTCCAGAGCCTCGTCCGTGCTGGTTTTGATATAGCTGTAACTTACTTCCTGATATTTGCTCCAGCTGTAAAGCGCCGTTTTCGAGGCACAACCCACCAGTAACAACGAACAGGCCGCAATTAAGAGTAGTTTTTTCATGGCAGCTGGATTTGTTTGGTTTCTTGTGTAACTATAATGACATTCTTTTCATACAGGATTTTACCCTGATATGCCACTTGAAGATGCCGGGTACCCGTTTTAACGGCATAAGTATTGGCTTTCATGCCAAACTTCGTAATTCTGTCAACCTTGGCAGTGAACGGAGGAAGATTGTCCACCGTTACCGTAACACCTTCGCTATATACAGTGCTGCCGCCCTGAATAAACTGCAAATACCCCTGATTTTCCATACCACCGCTCCGGCTTACATTACCAACCGAACATGCTGTAATCATAAATATGGAAACGATAAAAAACATAATCTTTTTCATTATCTGATCTCCTCTATATAGTATTTAGAAAGTTGTGTTTCATCAATTCCGCCTTCAACAAATTCAGCAAGTGAAAATTCACTGTCCACGGATTCGCCGCCGGTGAAGGTGATGTTAATTTTGCCAACTACCTTACCGGGAAGCTCCATTTGCATACCCGTTTGCGGATTTTTTACGGATTTCCCCTTTTCTTTCACCATAAATAAATCGCCAGTCTTTAATCCTTGCGTCTTGCCGCCGGATACATAAAATACGCCTTCATCAAAGGCAAGAAAATAAGCCCTCCACGCACGATCCATACAATTGTTGATAATGTTTTCGGTCAGCTGGGAAATGGCAGCCGAAATGGCTTTGTCACTCAACGTTGCGTCAAAATCGGCTGAACCGCCAAGTCCAAGCGTTGTTTTCGATTTCAACTCGGCAGAACCTTTGGCTTCTTCCGAATAGATAATTTGCCCCGACGAAACATCTATCAATCGCAGGCTGACAGCTGCTTCCACAATCTGGGTCTTTGAGCGAGAAACGAGATTAACATCACCTACATTCTTTCTGCCAAACTGCGTAATAGAACCCACGATAATGTAATCGGCAGGCACTTCCGGACGTTTGATGTCTGCATCCTGCGTCTCGAACATAGCTTTATCAATGTCGGAACGCTCCAGTAAGATAAATTTCCCCGTAGCGGCAAGACGAGTAGTCAGGATGTCCAACGCCTGTTTCGCCATAGGGTCGTTTTCCTTGTCGTAGAAAATACCTTTGCCATACTGCGTTTCATTCGAGAAACGGGCAATGGCAACTTTCCTTTTTAACACTTTTCCGGCGTCTGCAGGCGTTTCTACCTGCGATTCCACCTGTGTTGTTTTGACTTGTGCATAAACCGGTATAATAACCGGTATCAACAAGACAAAGAGCAGTGAAATTTTTGTTTTCATGTTCTACTGATTAAAATGATTGGATAAAAACATACTTGTAATATGATTGGCAAAGGTATAAATAAAAGATGATTCGGACTTATTGTTTTCTTCTAAAAAATAGAAAACGTATTTATGCGGCACGCTGCGTCTTAGAGCCAATTAACCGCGTTTTCTTGGCTTGCGCCGAAACGCAAAGAGACTTTATGCCGCATTTGACTACGTCAATAGTTTCTCAAATCCCATTCCATTCCGAAGTAAAAGAGTTTCACAGCCGGAAAAAACAGGTGTTTGTCCGCTTTTTTTCTTCATTTGTCGATTTATGCTTGCAGGACATTTATACAGCATATACTTTTGCAGCGTCATTAACGTTATTAACACATTCAAATTATTTACAAAAATGAGAACAACAAGAAAAAAAGGAATGGGAGCGCTGACCTTTGGCATCCTGATGATACTGGCAGGCGTGTTGCTGGTATTGTTAAATATGGGCGTCATTCCGGGAGAACTTAAGCGGATTATTTTTTCGTGGCAAATGCTTTTAGTAATCATCGGATTACTGAGCATGTCCGGCAGAAAATTCATTTTTGGCGGGATACTGTTTTTTACAGGCGGCTTCCTGTTGATACCGCGTGTGTTGACAGCCTTTCCTGAAGTTTTTGGAGCGCCCGATCCAAATTTTATGCACCATTTTTCGCCGCTTTTACTGGTTTTGTTTGGGATACTTTTGGTGAGTGTCGCGCTTTTCAAGAGCAAGTACAGCCGTTGCAATGTACACTCAAAACATAACGATACCGACCGGTTGGCAAGCAGTTTCAACGGCGATTGTATGATGAATGTCGGCTCACGGGTTGACAAGCGGGCAATTTTCGCCGGCGGCGAGTACATTGTTCTTGATTCTGTTTTCACGGGAGGTCATCTCAGCGCCGTCTTTGGAGGCATTGTGCTTGACCTGCGCAAGACAAATCTGGCAGAAGGAGATATATATTTGGATATTGACGTCGTGTGTGGCGGCATATCGTTGATTATGCCTAACGATTGGCTGGTAGAATCGCGCGTGATATGCGTGCTGGGTGGCATTACAGACATTCGTTCCGAGGCAGATACCTGTTTGCCGGAAAGAAAGCTGATTATCACCGGAACGTGCACTCTTGGCGGTGTGGATATTCTGAGCAAACCGATGTGGACACTCAATGAAGACGGCAGTAAATGGTGGACGTCAAAAACAAGGTAAGTATCTATACGGCTATTCTGGTGTGGCTGTGTTATACCATTCTGCACGTTTGCTGTGTTGGATGCCTGTTTACAACCATGCCTCTGGATACGGTTATCTACCATTCCACAATCCGTTCGGTATTGCTGGCGCTGCTGTTACTCTTGCTGATACAGGTATTGCAACACAACGGTTTCAGGCTGTTATCCGTATCGCAACAGATATTCAACAACAGTGTGTTATGTCTGCTGTGGGGCGGCATCTGGCTTGGAGGCGGTTATATTTTTGATAATTTGATATTTGGAGAAGATACTGCTCTGCTGTTTTTGCCGCTCTTTCCTTTTTATGGACTGATAGCCATCCTGTTTTTTATCATTACTTTTTTGATGAACAGGCAAGAACACCTTGACAAGTCGGAGAGCGTCGATATAGAGCAGGTAGAGGAGGATATTAAACCGGATGATGCTGTCGAACAAATGCTTGACCGCATTGTGGTGAAATCAGGCACAAATATTCACATTGTGCCGATTAACAAGATTGTCTATTTGCGGGCTGACGGGGATTATGTGCATATTCGCACAGGCGATGCCAAATATATGAAAGAGAGTACAATGAAATATTTTCAGCAACATCTTCCCGCCCAGCAGTTTGTACGGATTCACCGTTCAACCATTGTGAATGTAGAGCAGATTTCGTGTATTGCACTCTATGAAAAACAGCAGCAACAGCTTACCCTGAAAAACGGTGATACCGTCAAGGTGAGCGCCGCAGGTTATAAGGCATTGCGGCAGGCGTTGAGATTATGAACACAGCGCCGTTAGAAACACACATGGAAACTTTTTAAGTTTCGGAGTTTCCTGTAAAAGGTTTGTTTTTAGCTGTTTATTTTGAATATTTTGAGTTTTGTAATTATTTAACTCAAAAAAAACAGATTAGCCATTGAATATCCTTTACCTTTGCGCCCGTCATTGAAAAGGAGAAAATGCAGATGAATATACGCGAACAGATTACTAAAACGGCAACGGGTCTATTTTTCAGACACGGGCTTCGCAGGATAAGTGTGGACGATGTATGCAAAGAGTTGCGAATATCAAAGAAGACATTTTATGCCTGTTTTAAGCAAAAAGAGGAACTTGTAGCAAGCGTGCTAAAGGAACAGGGAAAACGTCAGAAAAAATTTAACATAGACACGGACTGCAACGTGATTGATGTCTGGCTGAAAAACAGTCAACTGATAAAAACAACGGGCAAATATCAGCCGGCGGTCTTTTTCTCAGACCTGATGAAATATTATCCTGACATGTATCAAAAACATTGTGAATTGACACATTCAAAGATTCAAAGAGCCGTTCGGGACGGAATCGAACTGGGTATAGCGCAGGGAATGTTTCGTGCCGATATAGATTTGGAAATGATGTCATACCTGCTGAGTCTTTTTAATACCTCCTTTTTTGCGGTAATGTATAAGGATCACAGTCGGGTACTTGATAAATTAATTGATTTTATGATAGATACGCAAATACGCATCATTGCCAGCGAGCAGGGATTAGCGTATTATTACAAACAAAAAAGAGAAGAATTATTAACTGGGAACTTATAAAAATTGCTTTTTCTGCGTTACGCTCTTTCGGTAAAATGCTCATTTACGTTAGTAAACTCCGCTTTTACCTCAATGGCAAGCCTTGAAAAATCTAATTTTTAGAAGC
>JAISXJ010000014.1 GCA_031270565.1 Prevotellaceae bacterium | reverse complement strand
ATACAAGGAGTTAAGCTGAATGCGGGGGGGGGCTTTTGTAACGAGCTTACTTTTAGCCGGTTAAACCGTCTAATCTGAAAAAATGGTAAATATGGAACCCCAGATGTAAGCATCGTTTTGTATTGATTTTAGATGTTTATAAGAACGGGGCAAAGATAATACTTTTAGTTATTAGAGTGTAGTTTTTAGTGAAAAATATTTTTGCGTGCCTTGCGGCGTTTATTCTTCATTATTCACTTTATAGCACCTCAAAAAGAGAGTTAACCCTTATTTCAGGTTTTTTATTGATACCTTTTTTTCGTTTTAGCCGGTTAAACCGGCTAAAAATAAGCACGTTACAAAAGCCCTCAGAAATGGGGGCTTTTTATTATTTTGAGCAGTGTGATTCTCAAAAAAATCTCTGCCGACCGGTCAAACCCGGTTGGCAGAGGGAGACAGTGTACCTGTGATTTAGGAGGGTTATTTGACCCGTTCCAGAAGAAAATCGTACAAAGCGTCAAATGTTTTGATTTGGACAATTTCCGTACCGGTGATTTTCACGTTGAATGTCGCTTCTATCAACGCTACCATATCTACCAAACTTAAACTGTCCAGTTGCAACGTTGTTTTGATTTCTGCATCGGAAAGAATGTCCGATACCTCTACCTCAAACTCGGCGGCTAACACTTCGTTTACTTTTACTATGAGTTCTTGTTTTTCCATAGAATTATTTATTAACGATTATAGAAATTGGTTTTATGAGACTATTATTTTATATCTTTAATTATCAGGGTTGAATTTGTTCCTCCAAACCCAAAGGAATTTGACAGAAAGGTGTCAAAATGTTTTTCAATACGCTGAGATGGAATTTTCAGTTTGGCAGAATCATCATCCGGATTTTCAAAATTGACGTTAGGTGCAATAAAATCATTTTTCATCATCAGCATCGAATAGATAACCTCGCTTGCGCCTGCCATCCACATTTCGTGTCCGGTTTGTGATTTGGTTGAGGTTACCTCCGGACAACTCTCTCCAAAGACATTGTATATGGCTTTGGCTTCGTTCTGGTCGCCGACAGGCGTAGAGGTTGCGTGGGCGTTGACATAACCGATTTCGCGCATATCAATACCCGCCAACTTGATTGCCATTGCCAGAGAACGGCTTGGACCATCCACATTCGGCACGGAAATATGGTCGCCGTTTGAAGAAAACCCATAACTCATAACCTCGCCTAAAATAGTTGCGCCGCGCTTTACTGCCGACTCGTAACTTTCAATAATGACCGTTGCGGCGCCTCCGCTGGGTACCAGACCGTCGCGGTCGCGGTCAAAGGGACGGGAGGCGCGAGCCGGATCGTTTTCGCGCAAAGAAAAGGCGCTGATGCCGTCGAAACTTCCAACAGAGAACGGATTAACCTCCTGCGCTCCTCCACAAACAATAATATCCTGCAATCCGCTTTTTATCAGCAACGTTCCCAGACCAATGGCATGCGACCCGCTGGCGCAGGCGCCTGAAATGGTCATAGAGATGCCTTTCAGTTTAAAGAGACAGGCTAAATTCATCGTAACCGTCGAATTCATACCTTGAAAAATTGCGCCGGAACCGATGAGGGTTGTATCATGCTTATCGCGCATAATGTCAACACTTTTTACCACAGCGTCAGCGCTGCTGTCATTGCCGTAGAGTATGCCAACGATATGTTTATCAAGAAAATCGGGGTCAAGTTTGGACTGTCTCAAAGCGTCTGCCGTAGCTAAATAGGCATATTTCGCCTGTTCGGGCATATAAACCCGCTGATTGCGGGACAGTTCTTTTTTCAAATCGGGTAACTCAATATATCCCGTCAGTGCTGAGCGAAAGCCCATCTCTTTGCGTACGGGGTCAAAAACAATTCCCGAACGTCCGGTATAGAGCGAATCGCGTACCTCATCAAGCGTTTTTCCAAGACAGGAATAAATGCCCATTCCGGTAATTACAACGCGTCTGTTCATAATTTAAAATTCTATTGATGATTAATTTAATATCGTATCAAGTTGTGCGTATATGGCATCCCTCACCGACCGAACGGCGGCGTAGTCATTCTGTTTTTTGAATCGTGCAAAGCGTATCTGTTTAACAACTCTGAGCAACGCCTTGCGATAGTACCACGCAAACAACCCTATTGCAGGCAGTAACAACGTATATATCAATGCTATCCACCATGCTGTAAACATCCATGTCAGTATAAAAGTGAGCGTGTAGAGTATGGGAATGGTAACAAGGGCGCTTAGGGCATATAAAAATGACCCTGTGAACATTTTATCCGTCATCCGGCGCAGAATCAGATGTGGCGCAATGAAATTGAGTGCGTTGGGATACAGCGAAATCAACCATAGCGGCATCAGCGCCAGCAGTCCAACCAATCGGCAAACGGACGGCACAAGTCGCGGATTTTTATCAAAATCGGCATCAGCGAGTTTACGCACGGTCAACTCGTTCTTTAATGTCTGCGCTCTGGCATATAATGTATCTGCCGCAGCCTTTTCCTGTGCGGCAAAGTCTTCTACACGAGCGCAAAATGTCTTGTCGAAAAGCAACATTTCGGGCAAACAGTTCACATCTGCGCCGTGCTTGACAGCATAACGCTTTCCGCAGGTATTTCTTAGAAAATCAATGGTGTCATAATTTTCAAGGTCGGTGATATTGAGCATCAGACCCTCTATCTGCGCCCGCACCAAATCATTCACCTGACGTTGTGCCGTACGTGGTTTTTCCCTGTAAAGGTCGTAGAAAGGTTTTAGGGAGATTGGCGTTCCGTACTTGATGAGAAGTTGCCCCTGAATGTGAAAATAGTCGGAGTAATGGTTGCACGAGGGCAGGATGAATATCTCTTTTTCAAAATTTTCCAGTTCGGCAGCTTCAAAAGCCAGTTTGGTATATCCGAATGAAAATGGCCCCAGCCAGCGTTTATCCTGATGTCCTGCTTCGGGATACATCACCACCGTACAGCCATCCACCAATGCACGTTCCGAGAGGCGAAACATCTCCTGATTTTTTCCCAGCGACTCTTCGCCTTCGTGTGCCAGACGAAATGCCGGCAACAATCCAATGCCACGCATAAACTTGCTAAACAGCGGATGCCACGTAAAAACGTCGGCGCGTGTAATGAAATTGGCTTTACGGTCGCGAAACGAAAACAAAATACCCATCGGATCATTGAGTGCGTTCTGATGATTTGATACCACCAACAATGGTACGCCATCAGGCGGGATTATCTCAGTATTGAGCCAGTAGGTCTTTCGATACAAAACTCTGTCATGCCAAAAACGCGTGTACGTTTTAAAGAGTTTGTATTTTATGCCGGGTTGATATTCTTTTTTCATTATAAACAAAAAACAACTTAACATACCTTTTGGAATGGCGACAAAGGTAGATGTTTTTTGTTGAAAAAATTTCTTTTACAGGGTCTATTTGTTACTTTCAATCAAAATTTACCATAAGAAAAATGTTCTTTTATTTGAATTTCAATAGACTGCATCGGGAATTTTGTCAGAAAACAAATAGCTGTTTTCCGGTAAAAATAATCTACTTTTGCAGTCGCAAATGTGCTTACAGCACAAAAATGTCCCTCGAAATACAAAAAATATCGACATAAAAATGACGGAAAAACAGATAAAACAGATAAAAACAGTTCACTATGCCTATAATTTGCCCGAAGAACGTATAGCTCAATATCCATTGCGTGAACGCGACCTGTCGAAACTTTTGATATACAAGGAAGATACCATTGCACAAGCCCGTTTCTGCGACCTGCCGGATTATCTCGAAGCGGAAGATATGCTCGTGTACAACAACACTAAAGTCATTCAGGCGCGTCTGTATTTCAGAAAAGAGAGCGGCGCTCAGATTGAGGTGTTTTGTCTGGAGCCGCATTTACCAGCTTCCTGTCAGGAGGCATTTGAGCAGACCACTTGCTGTGTCTGGAAATGTATGGTGGGAAATTTAAAGAAATGGAAAGATGTACCGTTAGTGCGGAGTGTTTGCGTCGGAGAAAAGGCGTGTGATTTCACCGCCGAATTACTCTCCTCTGATACGGGAATGATGCATTATGTGCGTTTCAACTGGGATAATCCCAATATTACTTTTGCTGAAATTCTGGCGCATGCCGGCGAGTTGCCCATTCCGCCCTATCTCAATCGAGCCACAGAGCCTCTGGATACGGAGACTTATCAAACGGTTTATTCTCATGTGGATGGTTCTGTGGCTGCCCCGACAGCAGGCTTGCATTTCACTGCCGATGTGTTGCGTACACTGGCGCTCAAAGGTATAAAAGAGAGAGAGGTAACGCTTCACGTGGGAGCCGGAACATTTCAGCCGGTGAAAGCAATGAACATCGGCAATCACGTTATGCATGCAGAAATGCTGTCGGTAAACCGTTCTGTCATTGCCGATATACTTCAACACAAAGGACGTTTGACCGCTGTTGGAACAACATCCATCCGTACACTCGAAAGCCTCTATTACCTTGGTTGCCATATCTCCGCCAATCCCGATAAGCCTTGTCTGACGGTTAATCAGTGGGAACCTTACGAGGAGGACTGTTCACTTTCTTCCACCGAAGCCCTGCAAGCCATTCTTGATTATTTGACACGTCGGCATCTGCCCAGTCTCAATGCCTCAACGCAAATGATGATAGCGCCGGGATTTCGTTTTCGTTTTGTTGATAAATTACTTACCAACTTTCATCAGCCTCAAAGCACCTTGCTGCTGCTTGTTGCCGCCTTTGTTGGCGAGGAACAGTGGCAAACAATCTATCGGTACGCGCTGGACAATGATTTTCGTTTTCTCAGCTATGGAGATAGTTCGCTGTTGATGCGAAATTAGTGAACAGTGAATAATAAAGCGTTTCTTGGCTCTTGATTCACCGAAAACTGCTTCGTGCTGACGGCGTTATTTTTATTTTTATATGCGTTAACCAAATACTTCTGCGTTTTAATCAGTCATAAACCATTAAAAAATTGTACATTTGTCCCCGAAAATTCGCTAATACTTATCATTTAAAATTCATACCTTAAAAAATTACGCTGATAAATGTCACCCAAACGTCAGAAAATGCGACGTCTGCACCGAATCTCTTTTACGGTAAATGAAGACGAGATGAAACTTATTGAACGATACAGAACAAAATATGCTGTTGATAATATGTCGAACTTTTTACGGGAAGCGGTGATTCGTACCGCCTTGAAGCAGCTCGACGAAGATAGTCCCACTCTTTTTGATAAAATGATATGACCACGTTAATCATAATCACCATTGGCGCTGCTCTGTTGTTGGGATTCTTTGCCGCCTTGCTGCTGCAAAATAAAAACCGAAAGCAATGCGCTACTCTGGAAGTGCAGTTGCAGGAGAGAGAAAAAACGCTCGCCCATAGCCTGTCCGAACAGCAACAGCAGCAGAAAATCATTTCCGAACAGACATCCCGGATAGCAACCCTCCAAGCTACCAATGTCCATCTGCAAGAGAAGCTGGGACAGCAAGTCGCCGAAATCGAAACCCTGCAAAAGCGACTCACTTCGGAATTTGAAAACATCGCTAACAAGATTCTTAAAGAACGCGCCGCCGAACTGTCAATAACTAACGAGCAAAAACTGGGGGCAATTGTCAATCCGTTGGGAGAGAAAATCGCTGACTTTAGAAAGCAGGTAACCGAAGCCTACAACCTTGAGGCACGCGACAAGGCGGGATTACAGGAGGCTATAAAAAATCTTGCCATCATCAATTCACAGATGCAGCAGGAAGCAAGCAACCTGACAAAGGCGCTCAAAGGCGACGTTAAAAAACAGGGTAACTGGGGCGAAATACAGCTTGAGCGCGTTCTGGAAGTCTCAGGACTTGTAAAGGGACGCGAATATGTGCGCGAGGAAGTGATAGAAGGGGTCGAGGGAACGGTACAGCGTCCGGACGTGATTATTCATCTCCCCGATAACAAACATATTATCATTGACTCGAAAGTGTCGCTTCGCGCCTATGAGCGTATGATGCAAGCCTCCGACGAAACAATTTACAATCAGCATCTCAAAGAACATTTGACTGCCCTGAAGAATCAAATCAAGGGTCTTGCGGAACGCAACTATCAGTTGGCGCAGGAAATGAATACCCCTGACTTTGTGTTGCTCTTTTTGCCGATTGAAGCATCTTTTGCAGTGTCCGTACAGGCAGACCCCGAACTGTTTACTTTTGCATGGGACAGAAAAATCGTGATAGTCAGCCCCACTACGCTACTCGCCACGCTGCGCACCATCGCCAGCATTTGGAAACAGGAGAATCAGACAAAAAACGCTATGGAAATCGCTCAACTCAGTGGCAGGCTCTACGATAAACTGGTCGGCTTCCTTTCCGACTGGAATAAGGTGAAAGAACATATCGACCGCGCAGGACGATTCTACGATGACGCAATGAGTAAAATGTCGGAAGGTCAGGGCAACCTGTTCCGCACCGCAGACAAAATAAAACTGCTCGGCGCAAAAACAGCTAAGGAACTGCCGCAGGATTAAATGCGTTGTCTCCGATTAATAACCATTTTTTTATATGAAAAAATCGATTCTGTTACTCTGTATCATACTGACGACAATGGCAACATTTGCCGTACCGGCTTCGCCATACCCGTTTACAGCAGTTCAACCCGACGGAACGTCTATCACGCTCCAACGGTATGGCGATGAGCATTTCTCCTTTACAACAACCGTTAACGGTTATCTTGTAGAGCAGGATACGAATGGCGTCTATCGTTATGCCGTGATGTCTGCCGACGGGACTGTGCGCACACTAAATACGCCCGTTACGCAACACTCCGACAGCCTCGCTCATTCGCCGTGGCAACAGCAAGCCTCCACGCTCGAAGATATACGGCTTCTGCAAATAGCTTCTCCCCGCCCGCATCATTTGCCTGCTATCAAAACCCGTCGCGCTCCTTCTCAGGCTGAGTATCACGGGCTGGTGATTCTGGTCAATTTTTCTGATGTCGGTTTTGTTACGCCTGAAGCAAGGCAGCAGTTCGACAGCCAACTCAATCAACCCGCATACAGCGATTTTGACGCTACGGGGTCTGCACGCGATTTCTTTATTGAAATGTCGGATGGTCAGTTTCAGCCGAAATTCGACGTGTATGGTCCTTACACACTTTCCAGACAGATGTCCTATTACGGAGCAAACAGTGGTCGAGGGTCGGACATGCGTCCCGACCGGATGATTGTTGACGCCTGTACGGCAGCTGACGGGGATATTGATTTTTCACAGTACGACGAAAACGGCGATGGTTATGTCGATTGTGTCTTTGTCTTTTATGCGGGATACAGCGAAGCCGCCGGCGGCGAAGAAAATACCATCTGGCCTCACCGCTGGACAGTGCGCAATTCACCCGTTTATGACGGCGTGGAAGTATTTGATTATGCCTGTTCTTCGGAACTTGCCGGCTATCAGGGAACGACAATGGACGGAATAGGCATATTTTGCCACGAGTTTACGCACGTGCTGGGCTTTCCCGATTTGTATAATACCGCAGAGGGTGGCAGTGTGTTGGGAAGCTGGGATATTATGGATCAGGGCTGTTATCTTAACAACGGTCGCACACCTGCCGCCTATTCCGCTTACGAGCGCTTCTTTATGGGTTGGCTTACGCCTGTTGAACTCACAACGCCGAACATCTATACCCTGCCGCCACTTTCGACAGAACGTAAGACATTCCTTATTTCGCAGGACGGCAAGCACAATCTTAATGGAAAGTCGCCCGAATCCACCGAGTTTTTTTTGCTGGAAAACAGACAGAATACCGGCTGGGATAGCTATCTGCCCGGACATGGCATGCTTGTCTCCCGCATAAACTACGATGCCTCCAACTGGGTAAACAACCTGGTAAACAATGATAAGGAAGCTATGGGCGTTGTTATAATACACGCCGACGGATTTGCCTCGCTCACGTCGTCCTCGCTTGCCGGCGACCCGTTTCCGGGTACAACAGGGATGGATATGTTTGACCCTGTGTCGCGTTCAGGCATTGATTATCTCAAGCCGCTTAGCCATATTACGGAGGAGTCGGAGACAATCGTTTTCAACTTTATGAACTATGTTACACCCGGGTCACAGGAACAGATGATATATGTCATTTCTCTTGACGATGTCTGGCGAGTGATTGTTCCCGAAGGCGACTACGACATAACGCTATCCGATGCACGGGGGCAAATCGTCGCACATTACCGCACTACCTCGCCACTGGAACTTCCCACATCCTCTTTTACGTGCGGACTGTATCTAATCAGAATAAAAGACCTGTTATCCGAAAAAACATATATTCGCAAGGCGCTGAAATATTGAGGCGCTAATCAACCAAGCCATTTCCCCACTATGACAGAAGTTCAGCGTATCTATTATCAGGCTGTTCAACAACTCGGCAGCCTCTACACCGTGGAAGAGCGGCAGCGTTTGCTGGCGCATATCCGCGCTGCCGCCGCTACGGGGAAACTGTCGCCCGAACGTATGCACAAAGCCGTGCAGACAGCTATTCTGGTGCGCCACGAAGCATCACTCGGCACAACTTCCATAACGGCGACACTGCTCTATGAACTGTTGCAGACAGGCAGCCTGACTCTCGAAACAATCGGCGAGTGTTATGGCAAGTCGCATTTGCAGATTGTTGAAGGCTTGCAGAAAGCCTGTCAACTCTACGAAAAGAACGTCGCCGTAGAGACCGAAAACTTCCGTATGCTGCTTATCTCGCTGGCGTCGGATGTGCGGGTAATCCTGATTATGATTGTAGAGAGGCTCTACATTATGCGCACACTCAACACCTTTTCTCCCGATAGTCAGGAACGGATTGCACGGGAAGTAATATTCCTCTATGCGCCACTGGCGCACCGTATGGGGCTTTATGCCATTAAAACCGAAATGGAAGACATGGCGCTCAAGTTCACGGCAAACAAGGCATATAAAGAGATTGCCGAAAAGTTACGTGAAACAAAAGCCGCACGCGAACAGTACATCGCCGAATTTATAACGCCTGTCAAGGAGCGTCTGCAACGCGAACAACTTTCTTTTGACATCAAGGGGCGCACCAAGTCTATTCATTCGATTTGGAACAAAATGCAAAAGCAAAACGTCCCTTTTGAAAAGATTTATGACCTCTTTGCCATTCGCATCATCCTTGACGTGCCTCCGGAAAAGGAAAAAGCCGCTTGCTGGCAAGCATTCTCCATCGTTGCCGATATGTACACGCCAAACACCAACCGACTGCGCGACTGGATTTCCATACCCAAACTCAACGGATATGAATCGCTGCACATTACGGTAATGGGACCTCAGGGGAAATGGGTAGAGGTGCAAATCCGCACAACTCGTATGAACGAAATCGCAGAGAAAGGTTTGGCGGCACACTGGAAATACAAAGGCATTAAAAGCGATTCCGACAAAACCGACGAATGGTTGAAAAACATCCGCAATATGCTCGAACATAATGACGCCAACGACGCGGAGGTTATCAACGAATTTAAACTGCAACTCTACGACGATGATGTGTTCATCTTTACCCCTAAAGGCGATTTGTTCCGTCTTCAAAAGGGCGCTACGCTGTTGGACTTTGCCTATAACATTCACACCGATATTGGCAATCATTGCGTGGGTGGTATTGTGAACAACCGGCATGTAACGCTTAAATATGTCCTCAAGAACGGCGACCAGGTTTCGGTGCAGACGGCAACAAGTCAGCGTCCAAACACCGGCTGGCTCAAATGGGTGGTAACGGCACGCGCCAGAACAAAAATCCGGCAATCGCTCAAGGATATTGAATACAAAGACGCTGAAAACGGACGGGAAATCCTGCAACGTCGTTTAAGAAACTGGAAACTCGACTGTCAGGAGGCGGATATTACCAGGGAATCGAAACGGTTAGGATACAAGTCGCTCTCTGATTTCTATCAGGCTGTTATGCACGACAAAATCAATCTGCAACTGCTGCACGAAGCGCTCAGTCCCGATAAGGAATCTGTCGAAAGCGGCGTTTCGCGCTCGGCTGACGGCTATGCGCCGGAAACCAACCTGCAAAAAATCACCTCGCAGGACGACGCGCTGGTGATTGACCGGCATCTGAAAGACATTAATTACTCCTTTGCACAATGCTGCAATCCTATCTTTGGCGATGCGGTATTCGGTTTTGTTACCATCAGCAGGGGCATCAAGATTCATCGTGAAGACTGTCCCAATGCGCAACAGATGAGAGAGCGGTTTCCCTATCGGGTGGTCAGGGCGCAGTGGCTGGGAGAGGCTGAAAAGGCGCATACAACGGCTAATCTGCACATTGTCGGGCGGGATGACATAAGCATTGTTACCAACATCACGTCGCTGATAAACAGGGAACGCGCCATCACGATGCGCTCCATTACGGTCAATTCGCACGACGGCTTGTTTGAAGGAAACATTACGGTCATAGCCTCTCAGATACATCAGATAGAACAGCTAATCAAAAAAATAAAGTCTATCAAAGGTGTTAAAACGGTGATTAAGGGTTAGAATCAGTGGTCAGTTATCAGTTATCAGTTTGTCCCCTTAACGACCTCTTAGGAGAGGAATTTAGCCACAAAACAACGTTCGGCGTAGCCAATACACGAATCTGCCTGCAAGGCAGAACTTCTACTACTCCTCGTCTCTGACGAGGAGTTATTGGTTGGTCGTTTTTAACGACCTGTCTCGTTACAAACGAGATTACCATTTACCCCTCGTTACAAACGAGGGGTAGAGCAAGTTGTCAACCAAAGAAATATCCGAAACGTCAAATCCAGAAACCATGACGAAAACAGAGCCGCCTACCGGCGGCGAAGCGTAAACAGGCCAGTTAGACGAAGCGCTCGCTTTACACATTATTTATTTCTTATATGCCTCACATTTATAAAACTATATTCATGGAACGGTGAACAGGCAAAACAATAATAGCCGTTTTCCCTTAATATATTTATTGTCCTTTTCAATTCTTTTTCCCCGTCCTCAATAAACCGGTCATGAAATTCAACGAGTATTTGCCCGAAAAACTGACTTTTGAAATCTATTGTCCTTAAAACAGAAAATTCGCTTCCTTCTATATCGAGTTTCAAAATATCAACAAATTCGTGTCCGTTTTTTTGCATTATTCCTCCTATCGTTTCCATTTTGACTTCTACCGTATCTTTGTTTGATACATCCCAGTCATGTACAGTAAAACTTACTCCGTGACTTTCAGGCAAATACATTTTCTCCTTCCCCTCTTTGTCGCTAATACCGACAGGATAAAACCGGTAATTCGGAGGAATCCGTTGTTTTTTTATCCATTCAAGCGATATAGGCGTTGGATCAAATGCCAGTATTTTGATATTCTCATATCGTTTCATAAGTTCCATATCAAACGATATATCACAGCCGACTCCGGCGGAATAGACTATTATTTCCTGTTTTTTCTTTACGTCCAAGGCATCAAGACATACATCAAAACCGCCGTAAGTAGTACCAAGCCATTTATATCGGCAACGGATTTCTATATTTTTTTTATTTGACTGCCGGATTACAAACCGTTTTATTATTTCCCTGATTTTTATCCTCCATGACTTTTTGAATATTACCATCCTTAATATCTTTTTGATAATCTTTCTTAATATCTTTTTAATAATCTTTTTTGTTTTTCGTTCTTTTGATCCATGCCATGAAAAATTTCTATAATTTTTTATTAATTCATCGGTTTCAACACAAAAAACTGCCTTTTGCGTTATTTTCGCGATTTCATGTGCCTGCGATAAATTACTTTCATAAAACAATACCGTATCGTCGAGCCGCCGGTATATTTCAGCTTTGAATTTCGCGTGGGCGTTTAATCTTATACGCTCTTCTTTTGAACTTAAATCAAGCATATACAAATGCTTGTATTGTACATTATTTTTCTTTAGCCATTCTTCCGTTTCTTTTCTGTATTTTTCAAGCCGTGATGTTACAAGCGCGTATATGTTGTAATGCGGTATGTAAAGCGGTTTCGCGTTAAGTATAAAACGGCGGTATTTATCGCCGTCATCGTTTTCTTCTTCCGTCGGGTCAACGCATAAAACGCCGTCTATATCAAAACACGATTGTTCTATATAACCATGGTTCATATAATTCCATTGAAACATACGCGGAAGCGGAAGTGTAACAAACCAGAAATCAACATAGTCCCGTGCTTCCCGGGTTACATATACGGCAAGGAAATATATTGTCTTGCCGTGTATATTTTTATTTGACAGTGCGCATTTCGCCCTGTTTATTGAACCCCCGCTCCATGACGAGTCGTCCACAATCAGAATAGTATTTCCGGCTTCATTTAACGGGCGCTGTCCGTTTGATATAGTAATATCATTAATGAACTCGTCAAACGAACAAACTTTTGTATTGAGCGCGAATCCTATCATATAGGCGGGTATCATACCGGAACGCGGTATTCCGACAACCAAATCAATGCCTGAAGGTAATTTATTGATATTTTTTTTAATATCTAACAAAAGATCGGAATATGTTTTATAGTTTAATTGTGCCATTGTCTTTTTCTGAATTAAGTTGACTCTGATTAATACTAATTACTGATATTTGTTTACTTTTTATTGTTATCACTGACATTTGTTTACTCCGAGTGTCTTATCCCTGTCAGGGATGCAAAGGTTTTTCGCAAAGGGCGCAAAACAGAGCGGCAACCCTCCAGAAAATTCCGGAAGATTGCCGTTACAGTTGTATATAGCATCGCAACGCAAAGAAACTTCGCGCTGTAAACCGTCAAATAAAAAAAAACTAATGTTTTGTTAATCCCTTGAATACAAGGAGTTAAGACGAATACAGGGGGGGGCTTTTGTAACGAGCTTACTTTTAGCCGGTTAAACCGTCTAAACTGAAAAAATGGTGAATATAGAACCCCAGATGTAAGCATCGTTTTTGTATTGATTTTAGATGTGTACAATAACGGGGGCAAAGATACATCTTTTTAGTGAATAATGAATAGTGAATAATTTTTTTTTTAGTGGTTAGAGTGTAGTTATTAGAGTGTAGTTATTAGCCGTTTACGACTTATATATCAATAGGAAACGGCTTTAAACAGGCGTTTTTGTCCGTTAGGACATATACTTTTATAGTGATTCACTCCACCTGTCCTGCCTTGTCAGGCAGTGGATAGGAGGGCGTCGTTTTCCGCAGGTCGCTGACCTGCGGTTATGAA
>JAISXJ010000168.1 GCA_031270565.1 Prevotellaceae bacterium | reverse complement strand
ACTTCTAAAAATTGCTTTTTCTGCGTTACGCTCTTTCGGTAAAATGCTCATTTACGTTAGTAAACTCCGCTTTTACCTCAATGGCAAGCCTTGAAAAATCTAATTTTTAGAAGCCCCCTGTGGTTATTCATAGACAACAAATAGTGGATAATAACTATTTTGTGTAATTTTGCGCGACGTTAAAAAACGCTGAACTCCGATTAATCTTTAATTATAATGATATGCTAACTCCCTTTTTAGAACAGACAGCCAAATCACTTTCCCGCAACGATATTCCCGAATATGCGTTTATCCTTCAACCGAATCATCCGCTTCCCAGCATCAATCGCATAAAGGAACTGATGAATTTGACCAGAATTATTCTGTTCCCCGGTTTTTTTGGAGATATAACCGTTACCAAAGACACCACCGTGTCCTGTCTAAAACAAATCTATGCGCTGCTTGGCGAACAGATTTACAATTGTCTCTGTTTTGACGACCATTACGATTGTCCGCAGAGTAGGGCAGAGGAGTTGACCATTGCTTTTATTGATAAATTACCGGAAATTAAACGGCTTCTGGCAACGGACGTGGAAGCTGTTCACAATTGCGACCCTGCCGTAAAAAATTACAGTGAGGTTATTTTTTGTTATCCTGCCATTCAGGCGATGCTGCATTACCGGGTTGCCCACGAATTGCTGCTGATGCAAATCCCCCTGTTGCCGCGCATTATCACGGAACAGGCGCATTTTGCGACAGGCATAGACATTCACCCCGGAGCGCAAATCGGCGAATATTTCAGTATTGACCACGGCACGGGCGTGGTGATTGGCGAGACGTGCATCATCGGTAACAATGTCAGGCTCTATCAGGGTGTAACGCTGGGCGCAAAAGGGTTTGTTTACGATAGCGCGGGGCTGCCGCTGAATGTCCCAAGACATCCGATTATCGAGGACAATGTTATTATCTATTCCAATTCCACCATTCTGGGGCGTATAACCATCGGGCACGATTCCATTATCGGCGGGAATATCTGGCAGGTCTATTCGGTGCCGCCTCATTCGCGCATTGTTCAGAAAAAGGCTACCGCCGCTTTTGTTGACGGGCTGGGGATTTGACTTCGGTCAGGTTGCGGGATTGTCAGATGTAATATTCCGTCATATCAATAATGCCTGCACGAAAGGCATATTTGGTCGCTTCGTGAAGATTGTTTATTTCCAGTTTCCTGAAAATATTTTTACGGTGCGTATTGATGGTATGAAAACTCAGATTCTGTTCACAGGCAATCTCTTTGGTTGTTTTTCCTATAGCGATTTCGTGAAGCACCAAACGTTCGCTGGCGGTCAGTTTGCTGTAGGCAGGGAGCGGCGGCACGGCTTCGTGCAGGATTTGCAATGCCATATCGCACAGATAAATTTCCCCGTTCACCGCCTGTGAGAGCGCCGCAACCATATCGGGTTTTGTATCGGTTTTCATAACAATCCCAAACTGTTGTCCCGATTGTAAAACCTGTCGAATAAAATATCCGGACAGTTCATCCGAAAACAGCAGACACAACGATTGCGGATAGCGCTGTTTCATATTTAGCATTTGGGAAAGGGAAATATCAAACAATGTATAATCGAGCAGCACAACGGCATCGGGATATGCGGCGAGCTTTTTTATCAACTCCATACGTGAGGATGCCTCCACAATGGTGTCGGCTAATGCCAACTCCTTCAACAGAGACTGTACGCCTGTGCGCGTGATATATTGATTGTCTGCCAGAATAAAAATACGTTTCATAGCGGCAAAAGTACAACAAAAGAATTGTCCGACCGTTATCGGACAGCGGTCATATAAAGGCTAAAACAAAATATACCACGATTGTGCTATTTCGGAACCGAATATAACCCGCTACCTTTGCATACAATTTTTAAATAATATAATTATGTCAAGAATTTCAAAACAACTGACCGATTTAATTGGCAATACGCCATTGTTGGAGTTGGTATCCTATTCAAAATTGAAGAATATTGATGCCCATTTAATAGCTAAACTTGAGTATTTTAATCCTGCCGGAAGCGTGAAAGACCGTATTGCACTTTCGATGATTGAAGATGCCGAGCAGAGCGGAACTCTCAAACCGGGAGCCACGATTATTGAGCCTACCAGCGGAAATACCGGTGTTGGTCTGGCGTTTGTATCGGCGTCCAAAGGTTACAAACTTATTCTCACCATGCCTGAAACGATGAGCCTTGAACGGCGCAATCTGTTGAAAGCGCTGGGCGCTACCCTTGTGCTGACCCCCGGTGCAGACGGTATGAAAGGCGCTATCACCAAAGCGCAGGAATTGCACAAACAAACGTCCGGTTCCGTGATTTTACAGCAGTTTGAAAATCCTGCCAATCCGGCAATCCACAAGCAAACAACGGCTCAGGAGATTATCCGTGACACCGACGGGAAAGTTGACATCTTTGTTTCGGGCGTTGGAACGGGCGGAACCGTGAGTGGCGTAGGCGAAATTTTGAAAGAGTTGAATCCTGCTGTTGTCGTGGTTGCCGTTGAGCCAACCGATTCGCCGGTATTATCGGGAGGCAATCCCGGTCCGCACAAGATACAGGGTATTGGCGCGGGCTTTGTTCCCAAGATATACAATTCAACGGTTGTGGACAGGATTATACAGGTTTCTAACGATGACGCCATCCGCACAAGCCGTGAATTGGCGAAAACCGAAGGACTGATTGTAGGAATATCCTCCGGCGCTGCTGTCTTTGCGGCGACGACGCTTGCTTCTTTGCCGGAGAACAGCGGAAAAAACATTGTAGTCATTCTTCCGGACACCGGAGAGAGGTATCTTTCCACCATTCTCTACGCATTTGACGAATATCCGCTTTGAAGAGTTAAACAAAGTTGACTGTTTTTTTGTCCCGGACAATTCATTGGCAGCCCCGTTTTGCACTGCTAATGGATTTTCGGGATTTTTTTCAAATGAGAAAGAATTTGAAATGTACCTGCAAAGTAAAAGCCCCTTGCGGGGCTTTTGCTGCTGTCTGAACGGTGATTAACATTCCGCTAATCACTGAATAACTATCTTTCCCTGCCAGCTCTCTTTGGCTGCAGTGATGCTGTAAGTGTACATGCCCGCAGCCAGATGACTGACCGAAACCGATTCGCCATTACCTGTCATTTGCCGGAGGAGCGCCCTACCCTGCAAGTCATACAGCGTAAAGACGGCGGAAGAGACATTTTCCGGCAGCATTATCGTAACATTATCCGTAGCGGGATTCGGATAGAGAGCCAGAATGGAGGTCTCCGTGCCTTCTATGGCACTGATGGATTCAAAGATTGCCGTAAAAAGAGTATCCTGTGTTACGATAACAATACGCGGATTGTCCGTATTGTCATCACTCCATTTTGTAAACAGGCAGCCGTTATTGGCTGTTGCCGCGATGATTGCCGTATTGTTGGTGCAGGTGTTTTCCTGCGTGATAGCAACGCTACCCCAGGAGGCAATATTACTTTGTACGGCAAGATTTTGTAGTGGAAGATCTTCAATAAAATTGGAGAAACTGCTCCACCTTGAGGCGCTTTGATATGCCTGTGCGCTGCCACAGGGAACGTGTATGGTAATATTGGTCGGCACGCTCAGAAAAGCATTTGTCCCCAAAATAGGCGGATTGAGCGTTTTTATGTATATTGTCTCTAAACTGCTGCAATTGGTAAATGCGCCTCCGTCAATTTGTTTTACATGATTACCAACCGTTACAGTCGTTAAATTGGTGCAATTGGCAAAGGAAGTATATCCAACAATCGTTGCCGAATTGGGTATTGTTACCGAAGTTAAACCTCTGCAATCGGAAAACACTCCTCCTCCAATGTAGCTTACCCCGTGAGGAATGGTTACGGACGTTAAGCCACTGCAGCCGTAAGCAGCCAAATCGTTCAGTACCGTTACCGAAGTAGGGATGTTCAAACTTCCTTGTTTACCTGCAGGGCATTGTAAAAATACAGTCTGCGATTTATTGTACAGTACGCCTTCAAAAGAACTGTAACTGCGATTATCTGCATCAACATTAACGGCTACCAAATTGTTGCAAGCGGCAAAAGCAGCCAGTCCAATGTTTGTTACGGAACTGGAAATTTCCACCGATGTCAGACTGCTGCAACCATAAAAAGCATAACCCGCAACAGTCTTTACCGCATTTGGAATGGTTACAGATGTCAACTTGCTGCAACCGGAAAAAGTATATTCTTCAATAGATGTTACCGAATTGGAAAGTGTTACTGAAGTCAATTCTTTGCACCCGCAGAAAGCATAAACGCCAATATAGGTTACCGCATTGGGAATTTTTACCGATGTCAGGCTGCTGCAATCACGAAAAGCATCATCTCCAATAGTCTTTACCGAGTTGGGAATGGTTACAGATGTCAACTTGCTGCAACCGTAAAAAGTGCCTGAGTTAATGGACTCTACCAACCCCGGAATCCTTACTGAGGTCAGACTGCTGCAACCGCGGAAAGCATACATGCCAATGGTTGTTACCTGACTGGGAATGGATATTGATGCCAGACTGCTGCAATCACGAAAAGCATAAGTGCCGATAGTTGTTACGGAATTGGGAATGGATACCGACGTCAAATTGTTGCAGGCGTAAAAAGCAAAATCTCCAATAGAGGTTACTCCTTGCCTGATTTCCAGTATTTTAATTTTATTCCGGTACGAAGACCATGGTTGCGACTCGGAGGTTTCTAAATTTTTCATAGCGCCAGTTCCGCTGATGGTAAGGGTGTAACTGCCTGTCCCTGAAAGCTCCCAAGCGCATGCACCGGTTACGCCGAAGGCTACAGTTTGAGCGCCCGCTCTGTTTGCAATACAGAAGCAGAAAATGGCTGTTAAGAATACAATTGTTTTTCTCATAATGATTCAATTTTTGATTGATTGATT
>JAISXJ010000148.1 GCA_031270565.1 Prevotellaceae bacterium | reverse complement strand
CACTGCCGGATTTAGTGCTCCAGCCTGTTTCCACAGGTGACAGAATACCATTGATAAAGACAGTAGTAGCCAGTCCGGAGTATCTCTCCCAGCACATCGGCGGGAATGAGGTTGCCCCGAAATTCTCTGTATATGGAACCGGCTCAGCGCCGCAAAGGGTGGTAAAGGAAACAGACTGCCAGCTACTTACAGAGCCTTCGCCACAACTTGACTGTACATAAGCGTAGTAAGTTCTTGCCGGCAGCAGACCGGATACAATGTGCGGTCTAACGGTAATCTGTCCATCAAATATGTTGCCGGTTTCCGCGCTCGGATTCGACAGGGCAGTGGTAGATACTTTCACATTCCACGCAGAGGCGTCAAGATCCTTGTCAAACCACGAAATCGTGGCGGAAGAATTGGTAACATACGTTGCCGTTACATCCTCAATGCCCGTACAGGTAAGTTTAACAACACTGATATTATCAATGGCTGCCGGTGGCGTTGAGCCGGCGCTTTTATCATTTGCCCAGAGGAACACCAGATTATATTTGCCGGGTGTTGCGAGGGAATATTCCACCTTTTTGGTAGTCCACGAAGACGACCCGTAGTGTATGCCGTCGCCTATATCAATCCAGTTCTCCGGCGTCATACCGGAAGTGAATGTCGAAACGACACCGTAATGGTTACCCGCAAACAGTTCAATGGATGCCGGCACCAGAAATACACGCAGAACATCGCGCAACTCTCCGACACTTTTCCAGCTATACTGGAAAGCATAGTATCCGGCAGCATCCAAATTCAGTGTACGGATAGCATATACATAAGATTCAGCGGTATTGGTATAGGCATTTGTCGTACCGTTGGCGCTGATGTATAATCCGCTGCCGCTCTGTGCCGCTGCCGTACCGATAACCCACTTGTTGGTTTGGGTACCGTTCTGCAAAAGCCATTGCCGGTTTTGGTCTGCATCTTCAAAATCGCAGGAATACGGTATGGAGGCTATTGTAGCTTCCGTTGTGAAAGTTGCCTCACTTGACCATTCGGACGTTTCGTCGCCCTCGCCACACTTGGCTTGTACGTAGAAATAGTAGGGTGTGTGTGAACTGAGCGATGCAATGTTTTGAGAAGCGGCAGTTACTTCTCCGTCAAAAATATCAGCGGAAAGAGCCGTTGCCGGATCTATCGACGTGGAGGAGACCCGCAAGAGATACGACGGCGAAACGCCTGCCCATGTCAGTATTGCAGAACTATCCGTAAGAGCGCTTGCCTGCAGGATAGAGGGCTTTATACACGAAGGCAGAGGAGATACATCCAAATCATCAATATAAATTTTCTCTATTTCATTATAATCCGACGCGTCAACTCGGAATGCCAGATAATTATAGTCTGCCGGAGCTGTGTTCAGAGGTACAAAATAACGCTCTTCAGGACCGCCTGTGGAGACGATACTGGTAATTTCCACAAAGGTTGACTCGTCTTTTGGGTCAAGCATTACGCCCACATGCAATTTGGCGCGACCGACGCTGGACATGTCAAAAGAGAGTTGATAACCTGTCAGACTGCCTGTTCCAAGAGCAGGCAAAATAGTGTATGATTCTGTCCTACGGGGCACTGCGCCATACGAACTGCTGTTGTAGTAAACAAACATAGAAAGCATGGTGTCTGTGCCGAGCCTTTGGCAGTGAGGCGTATAATCTGCTGCGGGAACGCTGGTACCCCAGTCGCCGAAAGCGCGAACAATCGTATTCCAGCAGGACGGAAGAACGCCGGTGCCTATGCCGACAGCGCCAAATGTTTCCTTGTATGGCAGAGCATAGGCGGCGCAACCTGTTGTAAATGTTCCTGCCTGAGACCATGTACTGATATCCCCGTCCTCGCAGTCGGCTTGTACATAAAAGTAGTAGGTTGTAGATGCCGACAGTCCTGTTACCAACCGTGTTTGGAAGCCGGAGGTTCCGTCAAAGACATCTGCCGTTTGTGTGAAATCGGTCATTGGCGTGGTAGAAACCTTGATGTTGAACTGTGTCGAGTAGGAATTTGCCGACCACGACAGTGTAGCCGAGCTGTGCGTAACGCGCTGAGCACGCAAGTCAACGGGACGCGTACAAAGCGCCGTAGAACCAATCAGGACATTGTCGATGGCAATACCCTTGCCGGCGCCGTAGTTGTACTCAAAGGCAAATTCGACTGTCGGATACACATAAGAGGTAAGGTTTAAATGTTGCTCCGTCCAGTTTTGTGTAGTAGCAACGAAACTTTCAATGTGTGTCCATGCGCTTTCGACGTTACGACGGTAGTAGAGTTTCAGCGTATCGCGGTCGCCGTTGGAGAATTTGGGCGCCGCCATCATAAAAGTCAAAACCGGCTCCTTCAAAGAAGTCAGATTTAACGACGACGTTACCAGCTTCACCGGCGCTTGACGCGCAACGGCATAGAGATACGCATACATACTGCCTTCACTGGCAGATACTTGCCAAACGCCCGTGCCAACGCTCCACTGAACGGGCGATGCGGCTGTTTGACTCCATTTGGCTAAATCGCCCGACTCAAAGTTGTCTTCAAACTCCCTGAGCTGTGCAGAAGCGCCAACTGTAATGATAATTGATAGAATCATCATTACCCTTTTTAAGTAACCTCTTTTCATACGAAATAATTTATAATGACAGGATTAATAAATATAATTGAACTATAGAAATGCACTGTTTATATGCCGATATTTTTTTTTAATAAGTTGATGTATTTGCAACGTTTTGTCCGTTATACATTTAAAATGCGACGGCAAATGTAATGTTTTTTTACGAAGCAAATATACAAAACTGAGAAATGATGCGACCATTTTTTTAATATTTAATAGTTATGTTGTATTTCGTGCCTTTCGCACCTCCCTCTTTCGGAGGGAGCACGAGAAGGCTAAAAAATTTGGAGAATAGCGGCAAAACAATTTTCCTAATCTTTATTCTACCTCTATCTAATAGTATCCCACCGCTACTCTCCAAAGTGTTATTATCATGGTATAATGGCGCTGTGAATTTTACTCCAGGGACACTTTTTCGCCACTCATCGCACGTTTTGATGTTTCGAGAGTGCTTTGAAAGATTCATAGACGTCTCGCAAAAATTCATAGAACCCTCCCAACTATTTCGGAAAGTTGCCGTTATATATGTATATGGCAAGGCAACGCAAAGAAACTTCGCGCTGATATGCGTAGATATAAAAGTTTCTAATAAATGATAATCCCTTGAATACAAGGAGTTAAGCTGAATGTGGGGGGGGGCTTTTGTAACGAGCTTACTTTTAGCCGGTTAAACCGTCTAAACTGCAAAAATGGTGAATATGTAATTCCGGATGCAGGTATCATTTTTTGAAAGTTAGTTTTACTGATAGTAAATATCGGCGGCAAAGATACAACTTTATTAATGAAAAATGAATAATGAAAAATGAAAAATGAATATTTAACAATTAACGGCGAACATTTAACAATTAGCCGTGAATAATTAACAATTTACCGCGAATATTTAACAATTAATAACAACTTTTTCTCCCGACCTCCCCCCCTGCCCCTCTCCAAAAGAGAGGGGAGAACGGCGTGATAATGGGAGAGCTGGTTAGTAAATAGTTGTCAGTTGTCAGAGTTAGGGGCAAAACATATTTTGCCCGTACTTTTTTCGTGCCTTTGTGTTCTCCCGCCAAAGCGGGAGATTTTTCAGTTATTCACTATTCGTTATTCACTAATTCTCAATTCTCAATTCTCAATTCTCAATTCTCAATTCTCAATTCTCAATTCTCAATTCTCAATTCTCAATTCTTCATTTTTTAGAGTGTAGTTATTAGCCGTTTACGGCTTTAATATCAATAGAAAAACGGCAATATATTTTTCACAGGATTAACAGGATGCTCAAGATGATTATTTTTTTATTTTTGAACACAGATACCGCAGATTAGACACGATTTTCACAGATAGAAATCTGGCGTTTATCTGTTAAATCTGTGTCATCTGTGTTCTATTTTTTACTTCAACGCCTTCAAATTTTTGTTTTCTGCCAACGACCGCATCTGCGTAATTGCCACTTTGTTGAGTTCCACAAGGCGTTGGCTTTGCGGGAGTTCCTGTCTGATTAACAGCGCGTTAATGCTTTCCATATTCGAGAGAACTACAAGTTGTTCAAGCGTGGCATAGTCGCGCACATTGCCCTGTTTGTCGGGGTTTGCATCGTGCCACTGCCTTGCCGTAATGCCAAACAACGCAACATTCAGCAAATCGGCTTCTTCGGCGTATGTGTAAGAAATCTGCTCTTTGGTAACTATTTGCGGAATGATATGTTCCTTAATCGCGTCGGTATGAATACGATAGTTTATCTTTGATAGGGTGCGTTGCAAGTTCCATTCAAGAGATTTTTGCTGCTGCTGTTCTTCGATTTTCAGCCGTTCAAATTCGTTGATAAGGTAATACTTAAATTCGGGACTTAACCACGAGGCAAACTCAAAGGCAATATTTCGGTGTGCGAAAGTACCGCCACCATATCTGCCTGCCTTTGAAACAATGCCGATAGCGTTTGTCATTGTAATCCATTGCTTTGGCGAAAGCGCAAAACCTGTTTCGGTACTCAACATTTTAACCTCACGGAATCCCGTTAGGTTAAAATCGTGGTTGTTCATACGTTCCCACAGCCCCATATAATTGATTGAAAAATTGGTACTCATCCAATGCGAAATGACAGTTGCGGGAATTTCCGCATTTTTGAATTTTGCCATATCTGTCAGCGAAATGTAATCTTCACTTTGATGCGATAACAGAATAATTTCTGTTCCCTGCACGGTTATGGTTTCTTTTTTTGCCATATTTGAAACAGTTTTTTGAAAGTGCAAAAGTACTATTTTTAGGAAATCAACCAAATTATGAATGTCTCGGTTAATTCTTTTTTTGAGGCGCTATAAAAAAGTTTTCAGTTTTCAATTCAGGCAGTGGCTCTGACCACTGAAAACTGACAACTAAGAAGCGTAACGCAGAAAAAGCAATTTTTAGAAGTTCCCTAAAATAAAAGACAGTGATTGAACGTTATAATCTCCCAAAAAGATTCGAGGGGACAAATAATATTTAACCCGATAATTTTTCATACCTTTGCGCACTGAAATTATGAGACATAAAATCATCTATATCATCCTTACAGCGTTATTGTTAAACGCCTGCGGCAGCTACCAGCGTCTGTTGAAAAGCGGAACGGTTGATGAAAAATATACAGCTGCTAAGAGTTTTTTCAACGCAAAAGAGTACGTAAAAAGCGCTACTCTCTTTGCCGATATTATCTCCTTTTACAGAGGCGCCAAAGAGTCGGAAGAGATTATGTTTCTTCTGGCGGAGTCCTATATGGGACAGGAAGACTACTATTCTGCTGCCGCTTATTATAAGGATTATGTCAAGAGTTATCCGCGGGGCGAGTTTGCCGCTCAGTGTAAATATATGATTGGCTACTGCTACTTTCTTGATGTGCCCGATCCACGCCTTGATCAGGATCTGACCATACAAGCCGTCAATGCCCTGACGGAATATATCGAACTATATCCCGAAGGCGAAAAAGCGAATGATGCTTACCGTTATATTGCCGAACTGAACGATAAACTGGCATACAAAGGCTTGCTTAATGCCAAACTCTATCTGAATCTGGGCATTTATCTCGGCAACAACTACCGTTCTGCCATTATAACCGCCGAGCAGGCACTCAAAGATTACCCCGATACAAAGTTTCGGGAAGATTTATCGTTTGTCATTCTGAGTGCAAAATATAAAGAGGCGGCTTTGAGTGTTCCGGAAAAGAGAGCCGAGCGTTACAGTGAGGTCATTGATGAATTTTATAAATATTCCGTTGAGTTTCCGGACGGCAAAAACAGCCGTGAAGCCTCCCGTATTCTGAAAGAGGCAAAACATTATGCGTCTATCAAATAATCAAAATAAAAAATATCCTATTTATGAAAAAAAGAAACATTGTACCAAGCAATACTATTACACGTGATTTGAATGAACTGGCAAAACCTGTTGGAAATGTTTATGAAACGGTCATGATTATTAGCAAACGTGCCAATCAGATTAGCGCGGAGATTAAACAGGAACTGGAACGCAAGTTGCAGGATTTTGCATCGGCTGCCGACAATCTGGAAGAGGTATTTGAAAATCACGAACAGATTGAAATTTCGCGCTTCTACGAAAAATTGCCCAAGCCTACGTTGCGTGCCATTAAGGAATTTGAAAACGATCAAATTTATTTCAGAAATCCCCTTTCTGCCAAATAAGCACAGAAGTTGGCAAGGTCAACGCACAAAAAGAGGCTGTTTCAAAAGTCATTTAGCCACGAATACTATTCACTGAAAAATGAAAAATATTTTTTTAGAGTTTAGAGTGTAGAGTTTAGAGTGTAGTTTTTTTGCCCGTTAGGGCATATTTTCAGTTTTCAGTTTTCAGTTGTCAAAAGAAAAACAGAACACAGATGACACAGATTTAACAGATAAACACCAGATTTCTATCTGTGAAAATCGTGTCTAATCTGCGTTATCAGTGTTCAAAAGAAAAACAAAATACAGATCGTTTGTAACGAGGAAATTTAGCCACGAATTCACGAAACAACCCTCGGCGTAGCCAATAGCTACACTCTAAAAACTAAAAACTAAAAAAAGCCCCGCAAGGGGCTTTTGCTTTTTTCTTAACCCATCCTGATGAGGGGGCTGAGGGAGACTACTTTCAATATTTCGGGGCTTCGCCGCTCAGGATGACAGGATAATTTCCTTAACTGAAAATTAGAGACTGACTGATTACGTAAACGCAATTATGGACAGATTTTTGTCAGTCAGAATACCGGAATCTCTCAGTTTGTTCAGTTCGATTTCTCCGGTGATGTATTCGTGTTCCCTACTGCGATAAAGCTCGTCGATGCTGGTGAAGATAGAACTATCGAAAGGCGTTCCCGTATTAAAACCGATGTAAAACTTTCTGATAACCGGCAGATTGCCGTCAAATCCGTTGACAAAACCTTTGCGTAACTCATATTTGTAGTTGTAGCGTAATGCGGAAATGTCGCTCAATACAGCAGACGAAGTTGGGAAACGCCCCGCACCTTTTCCGTATAAAAATTGTTCATCCGCCAGCGCGCTGCCAATCAGAACGCCGTTGTATTCATTGTTCACCAGAGCAAGCGTCTCGCGTTTGTCAACAAAAGTTGGCAGTACGGTGGGAATCAGTCTGCCGTCTTCGCTGATGGTGCTGTTTGCAATGAGTTTGATGATGTAACCTTTTTCTGCCGCATACTGAAAATCATCCGGTTTCAGCGATGTAATACCTTTTCGCAGCACGTCTTTGGAAGATATCAGCCGTCCAAAAGCGTGTAAGGTAATAATACTCAACTTGTACGATGCGTCTATTCCTTCTACGTCAAGCGTCGGGTCGCTTTCTGCAAAGCCGTTTTCCTGTGCAGCTTTCAGAGCGACATCGTAAGTTTCCGTGCCGGAACGCATTTTGGTCAGGATGTAATTCGTAGATCCGTTGACAATGCCGCGTACATAATTCAGCAGGTCATTGTCATAATATTCTTCCAAATTTCTCAGAATGGGAACACTGCCGCAAACGGCTGCTTCGTACAGAAAAGAAACATTGTTTTCTCTCTGTAAATCAATAAGTTCTACGTGGTGTTGGGCAATCATTTTTTTGTTTGCGCTTACCACGTCTTTACCTTTTTGCAGCGCCTTTTTGGCAATTTCAAATGCTGCATCGGCATCGTCAATCAATTCGATTACAACATCAATTTTGTCATCTTCCAAAATATCGTCCATATTGACGCTGAAAAGTTCCGAAGGTGCATTACGCTTTTTGTCCGGATGCTTGATGACAATTTTCCTGATATTGGATTTTAGTTGTGGTTTCTGGCTCAAAACCTGATAGATACCTTCTCCAACCACACCAAATCCGAAAAGTCCAATGTTTAACTGTTTCATTATATTTCTGTTTCAAGTTTACGCTGTTAGTTGCACTTTCCTGATATCAAGTTTTTAAAGTAGAGTGTCCGAGATAGCGTTTTGCTAAGTTATCTGAGAAAAGTGTACAAATTTATTTGAGGCTATTTTTTTGCAGGACAAAGACTAAATAAATATACTCTTTATTTTTGGACAACTTCCAAATTCCTGAAAAACAATCAAAAAACATTCCGGTTTAAGGCAATCAGCAGTGTGCCAACCGGAATGTTATTGTACGTGTCAGTTACGTGCCTGTGTTTTCACTTTGGATAAAGCCGATTCGATGTCTTTAATCAAATCTTCTGCGTCTTCTATGCCTGCCGAGAGACGAATCAGAGAGTCCTGAATGCCTGAATGTAACCGTTTTTCGCGCGGGATGGAAGCATGTGTCATCTGTGCCGGATGGCAAATCAAACTTTTCATGCCGCCAAGACTTTCTGCGAGTTTAAAGTATTTTGTCGAAGTAACAAATTGACTTGCCGCTTCTACGGTATCGTCTTTTAAACTGAAAGAAATCACGCCGCCAAAGATGCCATGCTGCTGACTTTTTGCAATTTCATGATTTTTATGTGTCGGAAGTCCGGGATAATAAACCTTGTCAATTTCAGGTCTTGTTGCCAGATATTCAGCTACTTTCTGTGCATTTTCGCTTTGTCTGCGTACTCTCAACTCAATGGTTTCGATGCCGCGAATGACAAGGAAACAATCCCAGGGTCCCAAGATGCCGCCACTCGAATTTTGAATGAATTTAAGTTTTTCCGACAACTCGGCAGTTTTGGTTACTACCAGTCCGGCAACCAGGTCAGAATGTCCGCCAATGTATTTGGTTGCGCTGTGGATAATGATGTCCGCACCAAGCGTAAACGGCTGTTGTGCAACGGGACTAGCAAATGTATTGTCCACCACCACAAGCGCTCCGAAAGGTTTGGCAATCTCTGAAATTCTCCGAATATCCGTAATTTTCAATGTAGGATTGGTTGGCGACTCAATCCAGATTAATTTCGTTTTTTCGTTAATGTAATCCAAAACATTCTCTGCGTCGGTCGTGTCCACGTAATGAACTTTGATACCGAATTTTTGATAAATGTGTGTGAATAATCTGTACGCTCCGCCGTAAATATCATCTACGGCAACAATTTCGTCTCCGGAGGAGAGCAATTTAGCGATTGCATCAATGGCTGCCAAACCTGTTGCGAATGCAAACGCGCCGTGTCCGCCTTCCATTTGCGCTACAATCTTTTCCAGCGCCGTACGGGTTGGATTATTGCTGCGGGCGTAGTCATAGCCCTTATGTACGCCCGGCGCTTCCTGCACAAAAGTGGATGTCTGATAAACGGGAACGGCAATTGCACCTGTCAATTCGTCAACCGGTACGGAATGAATAATATCTGTATTTCTGCCCATGTTAGTTAGTTTGTTGTTAATTGTGTTTTTGTAACATTGTTTCAATTAATTCTTGCCCGCAAAGGTACATATTCTGCATGTATTCTTGCGAACAAATCATAATTTTCTCTGGAGTGTAAATTTATTTTGGTCTTTGACACCACTTCAACCGACGCTTATAAAAGCGCAAAAATGCCTGACCGAAACAAAAAAGCAGACTAATCTGCTTTTTTAGGAGTTCCCTATAGAATATTCGGTTGTTCGAGATAAGGTCTATTATACCAGCGGTGCAACAGAGACATACGATTTGTTGTTCTGTTTTTTGCGAAACACTACGGTACCATCAATCAAGGCAAACAGGGTATGATCCTTGCCAATACCTACATTTTTATCCGGATGATGCACCGTACCGCGCTGACGTACCAGAATATTACCGGCTTTGGCGTATTGCCCGCCAAATATTTTCACACCAAGTCGCTTACTTTCCGTCTCGCGACCATTTTTTGAAATACCTACGCCTTTCTTTTGTGACATTTTACTAAAATTTTAAATGGTTTAGCAACAATTTCTTTAATCAATAATTCTGTGAAATCCTGACGGTGTCCATTCAATTTGCGATGACCTTTACGGCGTTTTTTGTGAAAAACCAACACCTTGTCTCCACGCACGTGCGACAGCACTTCGGCTACCACTTTGGCGCCCTGAACCGTTGGAACGCCAACTTTCACCGCACCATCGTTGTCGAGGAGCAGTACTCTTTCAAATTCCACACTTGAGCCTCTTTCAGCTTCATTCATTCGATGTACAAACAGGCGTTTCCCTGCTTCGACCTTGAACTGTTGTCCAAGGATTTCTACAATTGCATACATTTTTTACTGTAAAAACTTTTTATAACCGTAGGGTGAGATATCTGATACTGCAAAAACATTCAGACAGCGCTGCTTGAATTACCCCTTTGCGAATTGGCTGCAAAAGTACTTCTTTTTTTTTATCCACCAAAAATAAATGATTTGTTTTTTTTGATTTAAGAAAAATTTTAGGGCGTTACAGTCCAAAAACCCTGCGCGGGGCTTTTATAAAAAGTTGCATTGGCTTCTTGAATTTGCGGGAACCAGAAATCAAATCAAAATATTTGTAGGATATCCAAAATTCATTATCTTTGCACGCTGATAAAGTTACCTAATTTCAACTTATTTTTATTATGAACAAACAAGACTTAATTCAAGCTATTGCCGTAGAGACCGGTCTTAGCAAAATTCAATCCAAAGCAACGTTGGAAACCATTCTTGGGATTGTGTCCAAAACACTCGTGCAGGGCGAAAATGTTTCGTTAGTTGGTTTCGGCACCTTCTTGGTGGTGCAACGTGCAGCACGTAAGGGAATTAATCCTGCTACTCAACAGTCAATCACCATTCCGGCTAAGAGAATTGCCAAGTTCAAAGTAGGTTCTGCTTTGGCAAAAGCAGTGAAGTGATTTTACCTTTTGCATACGGGAACTGCCTGATAGGGTAGTTCCCGTTTAGATGTGGCAGAACAATGCAGGGATATGCTCCGTTCTTGAGCATCGTCGCATCGTAGTTGGCTTCAATCACCAAATAGTTGCAGAGGCAACGCATTAAAAAATAAAAATAACCCGGCAATGTTGCCCCCCAAAAAAGATTTAGCAAAAAAGGTTAGGTCTTTTTTTGAGGTACTATAATATAGTGAATAATGAATAGTGAATAGTGAATAGTGAATAGTGAATAGTGAATAACGAATAGTTATTAGTTTTTTAGTTATTTAGTTATTTAGTTATTAGAGTGTAGTTATTAGTTAGTAGGGAGTTGTCCTGAAAGGACATTATTTTCATAACCGCAGGTCAGCGACCTGCGGAAAACGACGCCCTCCTATCCACTGCCTGACAAGGCAGGACTTTTTATCACTTGTCGCACCTTTCAGGTGCAGGTTTGTGAG
>JAISXJ010000083.1 GCA_031270565.1 Prevotellaceae bacterium | reverse complement strand
CGGACTGATACGGGGTACAGACGGCGTTTGGCAATCGCCCAAACGCGCTGGCATTAACGGCGATGTGAAATTAGCTAACGTACAAAGCTATAACGAAGATGGCGAGCTTATTCTGCCATCGGAAAGGTTTAACAGAGAGAGCGATGATATACGGTTTATGTTTGCCGGCGAAAAAGGTATAGAGACCGCCGCACAGAGCGCAGACGAGGCTGTAAGGCAAGAGGCTGAAACGCGGCTTGATAATTTGGATGTAGCGCGGGAAATGGAAAATGGGAATGGAATTAAAAAAGCGCGGGAAATTGCATTCAATAAAATTCCGGAAGAATTAAAAAACGATGCACGAAAGATAAATCGCGGAGAAGATTCCGATGGAACAGCAATGCAGCGAATACAGGCAAACCCTTTGGCAAAAGAAGTCTGGAGCGATTATATTCGCGCCATTGAGCATTACGACAAATGGGATGAACTGTCTAAAAAAGAGCAGGAGCGAAGAATCAAACACGCCACCGGCTGGGAACGCGGCGCAGACGGAAAATGGCGGTATGAGATACCTGATATTACATTGAAAAAAGATATTAGGTATCAGGCTCTAACGTTAAAAGATGTAATCAACGACGAAAATGGACTGTTTTTGGCATATCCACAATTAAAGGAAATACCGGTACGTGTTGGAGGTATTGATTATGGTAGTGCAGAATGGAACGGACGCGAAATTACGTTTAATGAGAAGTATTATAATCCCGAAAATGTGGATTCGATTACAAGGTCGCTCATCCACGAAATACAGCACGCAATACAGGGGATTGAAGGATTTTCAGACGGGACTAACACTAAAAGAGAGGGAAGAATACACAACCCTGAAATGCACAAAAAATGGACAGATACGCTGACTGCTATCCGGTATATTAAAGATTTCGGATTTTACAAAGGAAGTGTTTATGACAGGATGTTAAGCGACTTCACGAAAAAGCAGGTTGACAGCGTTAGTCGAATGAAGCCCGAAAACGCAATCAAAAAGTTGCAATTGCAAGCTGATGAATACGAAAATAAGGCGAATACAGTTGATGAAGAGCTTGGATACGACAGATACAGACGCAACGCCGGCGAGGTCGAAGCCCGCAACGCATCGCGGCGAATGAATATGACAGCGGAAGAACGCCGCGCATCGCTTGCCGCCGAAACCGAAGACGTCGCCCGCGAAGACCAGATATTTTTGTTTGAGAGCTTGGGACAGGCGCAGAGCGTATCTTACGAGGCGCAGGCAGACGAAGTTAGAGCCAAAATAGCAGCAGCCGAAAAAGAAGTTGACACCAATCCGACAGAGGCACAAAAAGAAGCCGGTAACTACAAAAAAGGACACGTTGTAATACAAGGTTTTGGCATTTCCATAGAGCAACCCAAAGGCAGCTTACGGCGTGGCGTAGATGAAAACGGCAAGGCGTGGGAATCCAAAATGTACAACACATACGGCTATTTCGGCAATACCGAAAGCAGGGACGGCGACCATATAGACGTGTTTTTGGGCGACAATCCTTTAAGTCGTACCGTATTTGTCGTTGACCAGATTAACCCCGAAACAGGGGAATTTGACGAGCATAAAGTAATGTTCGGCTTTGACACGATTGACGCGGCAAAAAAGGCATATTTGAGCAATTATGAAAAGGGTTGGCAGGGCTTAGGCAATATCACGGCTGTTGATGTTGAGGATTTTAGGGCGTGGTCGATGAAAGACGGCGCACGGGTGAAACCTTTTTCTCAATATGCTGCAAACACTCCGAGCGAACAAGCCTTACGCGAAAAAGAGTTTTCCGAAGTGATAGATAGATTTTTCACGCCTAATTCTGATAAAACAGATTTGCGGCAACGGTTTTTCACGCTTGCACAAACGCCTGAATTTATGCGTGATTTAGGAATAACAGGCAATCGCTTTACTCTGTCATACGGGGTAATATCAAGGCATATCAACAAGGACAGCGACCATAAACTTACGGCTGAAACGTGGAAAAAATTACCGCAGGCAATACAAAATCCGTTTGCGATAACTAAACGAGGCGAAAATGATTATCGTCTTTATACTACGCTGCAAACGGCGACAGGTTATGTTGTTGTTGGAGTTGATGTGAAAAAAGACGGCAGGGACACTGCGGTAAATTCTATTTCTACGGTATTTAACAAGGCAAGCCAAGTTTCTGAAAAAGAAACTGTTATTTATGAGGACAAAAAAATAACTCCTCATCAGAAAGCAGTTCTGTATCGGCACAATTCCGAAACATATCAGTCTAATGAAGAATTATTATCGGCTACAAAATTACAACAAAAAAATGAATCTGCAAACAATGAAGACACCGACGACATCGACATACGTTTCCAGTATGCTGAAGACGAGGCGGCGGAAGACGACGCCTCGCCGTTGCCCCCTCTGCCCGAGCGACCGCAAATGCCGCAATACAACCCTAACGAGAGTATCAGGGATTTTGCCCGACGCATTGCGTCCTATAATAAGGAAAGCAGAGCCGTAGACCAGCAGTTGGAAAAAATCTATAACGAGTTTATGGGACACGAAGAAACCCGCTGGCAACGACTGAAACGCTATCTTCTTGACCGTTATGCACCGGTAGAAAATCTGCAAACGTTCATACGCGAACAGGGTGGCGTTATCAATGATGATAACGATTCGTACAGTGACATACTCCGTTCTATTGGCAGGGCAACATACGGCTCAAACACGTTCGACAGAGCGGTATTTAAGCCGTTGCGCGAAGCCATAAAAGCCATTTGTAAGAAAGGCACAGCCCTTGATAACTTCAATCCCGTGTACAAACACAACGGCAAACCCTTGAAAAACTATGACAAGGTTTCTGTCTATCTTCAAGCCAAAGACATTATAGAAAGTCAGGCATTGAAACTTGTAGAGCGCGGCGCAGACGGCTTTACCAAAGAACTTGGAATGACCGCTGCGGAATATGCCGCAGAGTTTGAAAAGGCAGCAGGAACGTCAAATGTTGCCGAACTGTGGCGCACGGTGAGGGCAGCTACCCGCTTCAGTCTGGATTATCAGCTTGAGGCGCGGCTGATTAGTAAAGAAACGTGGGAAGAGTACCAAAACCGGCTCTATTATGTACCTCAGCGCGGCTGGACGGTAGAACCTAATATGCTCGGACGTCTGAAAGGCAGACAGGGGGAATATGTCGGGAACAATCCCTATAATGCGGCTTTGGTCAAGGCAGAGGGCAGAAAATCGCTTGCCGCCGACCCGATACCCTATATCTATTCCATAGCCAAGAGCAGCATTATGTCGGCAGAAAAGAACGTATCCAAACTTGCCGCGTTGCAGTTCGTAATGGATAATCTGCACATCGGGCGCAAAACAGGCGCGTTTGATATGAAAAATGTCTGGTTTGTCAACACCGGTGAAGTCAATGACGAGGGTAATCCTATGTATGATGTTCAATACACCCGTCCTGCTGAATCGCTTTTTGAAGCCGATGCCCGTACCCGTTCCCAGATAGCGGAACTTAGAAAAGAGCTTGCCGAAGCCACCGATGAAGCGGAAAAAGTATCTCTTATTGAGCAGATTAGAGAAAAAGAAAGGGAAATAAATATAGCGACCAAATTTATAGAAAGTCAATATATCCCCTACGCCAGTCGTGGCGAAGCAAAACGGCACGAGGTTATCGCCGTCAAGGACGGACAAACTTATTTGATGCTGTTCCGCGATGAACGCGTTGCCAATGCTCTGAATCGCACCTTTGACGAGTATCACTCTGCGTTTATGCAAGTTTTGTCGCGTGTAACGCGCTTTATGGCTGCGATGTTTACACAGTATAACCCCGTTTTTGCGGTAAAAAATCTCTTAAAAGACATGCAGTCAGCCATTATTTTCAGTAACGTAGAATTTGGGTCAGACTATACAGAGCAATTTCTTAAAAATCTTGGCGGCTCAATCAATGAAGCGCGAAAATATGTAGGACTTGGCATTAACCGCGCCGGACATTACGGCACAGGCGTACGGTTGCACAACGAAAATCGCCAATTCAATGAAAACACAGAACTTGGCAGGCTTCTTAAAGAGTTTTTTGAGGACGGCTCGGCAACAGGCTGGTCATACCTGAAAAACATTGATACCTTAGGCAAGGACATACGCAAAAAGATTGCCCCTACCACATCGCAGAAAATTGCCGGTTATGCAAGCAGTTTGGTAACAACCCCTGCCGCCGCCTTTGCCGCGATAACAGAGTGGTCGGAGTTAATCACGCGCTTTAATACCTATCGCACCAGTCGGCAAATGGGTTACAGCCGTAAGCAGGCAGCCAACCACGCCAAAGAGATAACGGTCAACTTCGACCGGAAAGGTGAAAATCGTATCTTTTCACATCTCTACGCCTTTTTCAATGCCTCACTTCAAGGGACAAACAGATTTTTGCGGCTGTGGAACAAAGACGGCGGTGTTCATCACAAACAACTGATAGAGGTAGCGGCTTGGTTTATGGTATTAGGCTTTGTCAATACCCTGCTTACGCCTGATGACCCCGATGACGAGCGTGTATTTGGCGAATATGACCGGATGCAAAACTATGTCTTTGGGAACATCAAACTGCCCGCCCCTCAATTCTTCAGAGGCTTTTTGGGAATGGGCGTACAGGCTGCCCTTTTCGCGCTGAACGAAAAGCGCGGTGAAACGGCTTTAGTTGACGGCTTGCAATTTGCGCTTGGCGAAACATTTTTACCTAATCAGTTAAATGTCAGTGAGCTTGTTGCCTACGATGATGAAAGAGGGAAACTTCAACTTGACCTGACTGGCTATTTACGGGAAGCCGCGCCGACAGCATTAAGCCCGGAAGTGGATATTTTATTGAACCGCAAATTTACAGGCGGCAAAGTTTATCGCGAGCCTTATGTAAAAAGTCAAGAGGGCAAAATCCCCCAGACACAGCTTGGAATGAAAAAAGCCAACCCGCTGTTGCAGGCATTCACCGACTGGCTTGTTATAGCTTCGGGCAACAGTCCACAGGCGAAAACAAATTATGATATTCCGTACCTGTTGGATATAAACCCCAGCAAACTGGAACACGAAATAAGCGGACGCACCGGCGGAACGGGTACATTTATAATGAATATGGTTACGCTGCTTACGCAGGCAGCACAGGGCGAATTTGATATAAATAATGTTCCGGTAGCCAATTCGATGTACAAGCCCTATCGTGGCGACGCTATTTACACACAAAAATACTGGAAGCTGAAAAACCGTGTAGACGACTGGAAAGCCCGCGAAAAAGCCCTTGAGAAAGACGCAAAAGACGTTGATTCGCCCACATCTTTGCTTTCGCGTAAGAAATTAGAGCAGCTTAGCAGTGAACAGGGCAAAGACTATGAACGCCACCGGCTAATAAAGCAGTCTGAAACCCTGCTAAAGAGCCTGAAAAACTTTCAGCCCGAAAACAACAACGAGGCTTCCCGTGAAGCCACCAAACAACTGGATGCGCTTATAAAAGCATTGAATAACGAATAGTGAATAATTGAGAATTGAGAATTAAGAATTGAGAATTAAGAATTGAGAATTGAGAATTAAAACTCTAAACTCTAAACTCTAAACTAATAACTAATAACTAATAACTAATAACTTAAAGATTATGTCAGAATTTCAGAGAGGAAAAAGCGGCAACCCAAAAGGACGCCCCAAAGGAAGCACAAACAAGAACAGTGATTTTATAGAAGCGTTGGAACAGTGCGCAGGCGATATTCTTATGGTCGATGAAATAAAGAACGACATCAACCAGTTATCGCCCAAAGAGCGATTAGATTTTTTGGTGAAGATACTCCCCTATATCTGCACCAAAGCGGATACACGTATAGAAGTTTCCAACGAAACGCCCAAAAACAAAGTAATGAACACCCTGCTTGAGCGAATGACAGAGGCGTGCGCTATAAGTTCGTGATGACGTAAGAAAAAAAGCGACCGTGCAGGCGGTCGCTGGGTGGCAGGTTTTAATTCTGTGTTTTGTCAATATAAAAATCCAAACAGCCACAGCGGAATTTTATTCTTGAAGCCATACTCTAAATTATCAAGGGCTAAATAAGCATTTTCCAAGCCGACAATTTGTTCGTGTCCCTTGTTTTTACCGCCAACTTCAAACGTGTATTTGTCATTGATTTTGAAATCTGCTTTATTGGCGAAAGTTACCCTGCTAACGACATTTAACTGATTATAAAAAAATGTTTCCCGCAGATTTCCAATATCGGGTTTGTTAATGTCAAACGCATAAATTTGATTTGGGTTGTTCAGATAGATTTTTTCAGGTTTTGTCAATGAATTTACGTTCTTTGTGCCGCTTTGCAATAAATTTACAAGTCCGCCCCGTTCCAAAATTGCTAAATAGTTCAGCAAACTGTTTCTGCTTACTCCCAAATCTTTTGAAAGGTCGGTTGTGTTTGGCGTAAAAGGCACTGATTGTGAGATTATCCACAGCAATTTTTTAATCTTCCGTATTGAGTACATTTCTATCTGTTCAACAGCGGGCAAATCCGTTTCTAATGTCAAATTTATTGTGTTGGCAAGTTTCGACCAATAAAATCGTTTACTCTCTTTATAATATGGGTAGTAACCTTGCTTTAAATAGTTATTAAATAGCGGAATTGGTCTTATTTTTTCATTGATTGTTCCTGCAATCTCAATATGGTTTTGCAAAATATCGTCAAGTGTGAATTTTTGAAGTTCGAGATTTTGGTCGTAGCTCAAAAATTCCCTGAACGACAATCCGTGCAAATTATAATGAACTGCGCGTCTGCTCAAATCGGCATTACCTTTGTAAATCTGTAACATCGAAGAACCTGTAACTACAACTTTCAGATTGCTGAAACTATCGTAAATATTTTTGATTTCCTGCGACCAATTTTCGTATTTATGAACTTCGTCAATGAAAAGGTATCTTCCTCCCTGTTTTTCAAAATCATTTGCTAAGTCGAAAAGCCTATTTCCCGAAAACCATATATTATCAGCGCTTACATACAATACTTCTTTGGGCGAGTTTCCAAAAATTTGTTTGATATGCTGCAAAATCATCGTAGTTTTGCCCGTACCTCTTGCGCCTGTAATAGCAGAAAGCCGTCCCTCCCAATCAATATCGTTAATCAGATACCTTTGAAACGACAGGTCTGTCTTCCGTAGTTCTTTATAAAAAACATCAAAAAGTTCTTCCATCTTTTTTTTAATTTATTTCGACCGCAAAGGTACAGAAACGTTTTATATAAACAACAAAAAACGCAAGAATTGTTTTATGTAAACAACAAAAAACGCAGGAATTGTTTTATGGAAACAACAAATCTTACACTTTCCCCCCGCTCAAAACAGCCTGTAAAAGGGCATAAATTCGATAATTCTAAAAATTTTAGCGGTGAAAAACCGTTTAGACCAACTGTATTCATCCGTTGTTATATACCCGTTCTTGTGAGCCTCTTCCAGTTTTTTGAGCGTTTTGAGCAGCAACATTCCGGCGTTTGTCCGAGTGCGTATATCCAGCAACAACCGGTTCAGTTTAATGTCAAAATAGGACATCGTAAAGGCGACAGCGGCTAATCGCCTGTCTCTGTAGTTCGGATACTCGTCCCGCTCCACCATTAGACGTAAGGCTCTCTTCATCCAAAAAAGCTGAATGATTTGGTTGTAGCGGCGAGCAAGGCGTTTTGTGCGCCTGATTAATTTTGTGATAAATTCATCTAATGTTCTCATAATTAAAATATTATATTATTAAATTCCCTATACTTACATACTTGCTTCATTGACATTTTTTTTGTTCTGTATGTTCGCGCCTTTTTTGTCAATGATTCTGGGTGTCGGCATTTCGTAAGCCTTCCAGATACCCTATATCTATTCCATAGCCAAAAGCAGTGTTCTGTCGGCAGAAAAAAACGCCGCCAAACTCGCCGCCCTTCAGTTCGTAATGGATAATCTGCACGTCGTCCGCAACTGCAGACGGCTTCCCGAAGACGGTTATATATAATACTACGCGAAAACGAAAAGCCCCTTACGGGGCTTTTTATTTATGCATGCCTTTTGACGGACGCTTAAAATGCTACCGTTCCGCCAATCAGCAGGTGTGTTCCAAATGTGTCGTAGCCATTCCAGTATTGATAGTTGTATTTTGGA
>JAISXJ010000047.1 GCA_031270565.1 Prevotellaceae bacterium | reverse complement strand
TGCCTAACGGAGACGGTCTCTATCTCTGGGACGGTAACAAATGGAATTATATCGGTGGCAGTGATGGTTTTTTCTCTATTCCGGCTCCAACGTGTACCAATCCATTGCCTAACCTTATTTTTGCGAGTTACAATCTTGGCGCAGATGTAGCTAAACTTAATACGCTCTATCCTGACCTTTCTCCTGCCAAACAACAGATGAAATTTTTGGCTTTAGAGCCCTATGTCGCTCTTGACGTCACTGTTTTTGGCGATTGGTACCAGTGGGGACGTGTCGCTGACGGACACGAAAAACCTAACAGTACAACCTATGCAGGACCTACTTCTGATGTGGATGCTAATGGTCAGGCAACTGATACCGGAGGCAAAGGCCAATTCATAAAAGGTAGTACCTCTTACTACGATTGGCGAGCAACTCACCAACATAACCTTTGGGGTAACGGCGAGGGCGTGAGTTCACAGGGGAGCGATAATCAAGGCGGCGTTCTTTCCTCTTCTGACGGCAATTATTATCAAAATACAGACTGGGCAATACCTGATAATAACCCCTGCCCTTCCGGCTGGCGTGTTCCTACGCAGGATGAATGGGAACGGCTCATTAATTATGGTTGTGGCACTCCTCAAACTGCTGGAGGTGATATTACTGTAAGTTCTACCGGTACGGCTACTACTACTCGCGGTGGCAATGAATTGACTTGGGTACCAGTCAAGGGTGGTAAAGTAACCAGTAGTGGCTGGGCTGCTACTACAGGCAACTTGGGCGGTTACGCTGTTTACAAAAAAGCTGATTGGGATAAAGCTATTGCAAATGGCGGCTATTTTAACCCAAGCGGTAGCGGTGCAGACTATGCAAAACTCTTATACAACGCTGCTGCCCCCGAACCTCTCTTATTCTTTTCTATCCCAGGGTGGCGCAAAAGTAACACTGGTGTGGTATACTCTGTCAGCGTCTCCGCGAACTACTGGGGCAGTACAACTTCCGACGCCTACGCTTGTAATTTTGCCCTGTACAACCCCAACGTGTTCATCGACTTTATTGATCGTTCGTACGCCTTTAGCGTGCGGTGCGTGAAAAACTAAAGTGTTATCAGTTCAGACCAAACAAAAAAGCCCCGCGAGGGGCTTTTGTTTGTTAACAGGGGATTTATCCGCAATGGTAATATTTTTCAATAAGCTTGGTAAGTTCAGCGGGATGTACGAGAAGGTTTTGTCGCAGATTTTTATCGTCAAACGCCCTGAGATCTGCAATGATACCGTCAATCATACGGGGGGCAAAAACGCCATCACGCTCATATATTTCGCGCTGCCGGTTTAGCATTTCCGCCGATTCCACACAGCACGCCGGTAAACTGTTCAACGTTGCCAGACGAGCCTGATGTTCTTCCTGAAAAATATTGACATCAACGTATGTCCGAGCGGCACAGTCGAGGGCATCGTCCATCTCAAATCCGGTACGTGCTGCCACCGTTAACCCCGCCATCAGCAAATGAATATTTGCCGACCCGTCAGGACAGCGAAATTCAATGGTCTGTTTGATAGAGCCGTCAATAGGGCAACTTTCCTCCACAGGATTCTCCATTGCTACCATATTCTGGCGCGTCCGCCATCCCAACGGCACCCTGACCAGAACGGAACGGTTTCTATCACCCCAACAAACGGTTGTCGGCGCCTCCTGATGCGGCACCAGACGCAGATAAGAGGTTGGATTGACGTTGCCAAAGGCAGTCAGCGAAGGCGCACATTGCATATAGCCGGCAATCACGGTTCTGGCAATGTCGCTTAGCGATCCATTAGACACATAAGCATTGCTGCTTTCGTTTTTCATAACACGCGTATGGATGTGCAAGCCACTGCCAGCCTTTCCTGTCGTGATTTTGGGAGCAAAAGTGACATCCAAACCATACTTGCAGGCTAATCTGCGAATAATCCACTTGGCAATCACAAGTTGATTCGCGGCATCTTCTACGTTTGTAACGAGAAACTCAATTTCGTTCTGTTCATATATTTTGCCGTCGAGCGTAAAGTTTCCGACTTCGGAATGACCATATTTTATCTTTCCTCTCGCCTGAGCAATGTGAAACATCGCTTCCGAACGGAACTCCCCGAACTTTGCAAACGGCGACGACTCGTGATAGCCGTGCTGGTCGGTAGCCTGAAAGAGAGGCGTCCTATCTCCGATAACGTAAAACTCCAGCTCTCCCATAGCCTGAAACTCCATACCCGTAGATTTGCGGAACGATTGTGCCGCCTTTTTCAACACATATTCCGGCGCCACCTCAAGCGGCATCCCGTCTTTTGTATAATAGGAACAGAGTAAACAGAGGGTTGGCTGTTTGGCTAAGGTATCAACAAATGCCGTACGAAAGCGCGGGATGACATACAGGTCGCTTTTGCCTGCTTCCACGAATGAAAAAAGGCTTGAGCCGTCCACCCGCTCGCCAAAAGTGAGTATCTGGCGCAGATACTGCTCGTCGGAAATGACAAAACTGAGTGTCTTCAGACGCCCGTCTCCACCGACATAATGAAAATCAAGCATCTCTATACCGTTCTGTACAATAAAAGATATAATATCTTCCCGAGTAAATTCTTCCGGAGATTTGTGTAAATGCCGTACTAAAGGATTCAGGCAAATACTGTCCATGTTTTTTTGCATGATATTAAATGTTTAATAATTTGTTTACCGGCATACGACATGCCGGCAGTGTTTCTATCTTTTGTCAATTGTGTCTGTCATTATTTTAGCTTTCAGAAAGGAGGCTAATATACTTTTTGATGAACGGGCGATTTTTTCGGGCGTCCCTTCCACCACAATCTGTCCACCATCCTTGCCTGCTCCGGGTCCAAGATCAATAATGTAATCGGCTGACTTTATCATATCCGGATTATGCTCTATCACCACAACCGTATTTCCTCTGTCAACTAACCGGTTCAGGACATTAAGCAGTGTCTTAACGTCCTCGAAATGTAGCCCTGTGGTGGGTTCGTCAAGCAGGTAGAGGGTGTTTCCCGTATCGCGCTTTGCGAGTTCGGTAGCCAGTTTCACCCGCTGACTTTCGCCGCCGGAAAGGGTTGTAGCGGACTGTCCGAGCTTGATATAACCAAGTCCAACCTCCTGCAACATTTTCAGCTTGTGTATAAAGCGCGGCATATTTTCAAAAAACTCTACCGATTGATTAATGGTCATATCCAGCACATCGGCAATGGATTTCCCTTTGAAACGCACCTCAAGCGTTTCGCGGTTATAGCGTTTACCCTGACAGGCTTCACATTTCACATAGACATCCGGCAGGAAATTCATCTCCAGCTTCCGATAACCGTTTCCGCCGCACTCGCTGCACCGTCCGTTTGCGGTATTGAACGAAAAACGCGACGGAGTATATCCGCGTATCTTCGACTCCGTCAGCTGGGCAAACAGTGTCCGAATGTCGGCAAATACCCCAGTATAGGTGGCAGGATTGGAACGGGGCATTCGCCCGATGGGCGCCTGATTGACCTCTACTATCTTATCAATATTTTCAATACCCTCAATGCTTTTATAGGGCAATGGCTCCACCGACGAACGGTAAAAATGATTGCTAAGAACATGGCGCAGGGTCATATTTATCAGCGACGATTTGCCGCTGCCCGATACGCCCGTAACGCAAATCAACTTTCCCAGAGGCAGCGTGAGCGTTATATTTTTGAGATTATTGCCTTTTGCTCCCCGCAGGACAAGCGTTTTACCACTGCCTCGACGGTGCGTATTCGGCATTTCGATACGTTCCCTGCCATTGAGATAGCGGGCGGTCAGTGTATCGGTTTTGAGCATCTCTTCGGGCGTCCCCTGAAACACCACCTGTCCGCCTAACCGTCCGGCTTTTGGTCCGAGGTCAACGATATAGTCGGCAGCACGCATCATCTCCTCATCGTGTTCAACCACAATCACCGAGTTGCCCATATCCCGCAACTGCTGCAGAGCATGAATGAGTTTTAGATTATCGCGCTGGTGCAGTCCGATGCTTGGCTCATCCAGAATATAAAGCACGTTCACCAACTGCGAGCCAATTTGAGTTGCCAAACGAATGCGCTGACTCTCGCCGCCGGAAAGAGTTGCCGTAGCGCGTGCCAGTGTGAGGTAGCCCACACCGACATCAATTAAGAACCGGAGCCGCGTACGTATCTCTTTCAGAATTTCGGTAGCAATACTGCGCTGTTTTTCAGTTAACCTGTCGGGAAGAGCGGCAAACCACCGGTCAAGCTCAATGATGTCCATTTCGCTCAACTGGGCAATATTTTTATCGTGAATACGAAAATGACGCGCCTCAATGTTAATACGGAAACCATGACAATCGGGACAGACAACCTTTCGGTAGAACTGTTCAACGGCGCGTGCTTCCGAAAGTGATGCCGCTTCGGCTTGCTGCTGTTCAATGTAGAAAACCAGTCCGTTGTAATCCGCCAGACAGGACGAACTGCCGTTGTCGCTTATGGGCAACGGCTCACCGGAGCCGTTCATAATTTCGTGCATTGCCTCGTCGGAAATTTCGGCAATAGGCGTTTGCAGGGAAAATCCATATTTCTCACAAACGGCAGCAAGCTGTTTAAAAATAAACGCTTCGGTCTTTTTCCCAAGTGGCGAAAAACCTCCCTGTGCAATACTGATGTTTTTATTGGGGGCAATTTTATCAATATCCACCCTGTTGATGACGCCAAGTCCGTTGCAAACAGGACACGCGCCTTTCGGCGTGTTGAAAGAGAAGTTATGCGGGGCAGGTTCATTGTAGGACATGCCGGTGGTCGGACACATTAAACGGCTCGACAGATAGCGTGCAACGCCACGCTCCTTTTCTATCAGAAGCAGGACGCCATTACCCTGTTTCAGGGCGGCTTGAACGCTCTTTTTGAGGCGTGCCTCGTCCTGATGGCTCACATAAAGTTTGTCAATAACGACCTCAATATCGTGATTCCTGTAACGGTCGAGTTTCATGTTATAGGTAATCTCGCGCAACTCGCCGTCAACCCGCACGTGCAGATAGCCTTTTCGCCTGACCGACTCAAACAGTTCTTTATAATGTCCTTTCCGCCCCTTAACGAGCGGCGCTAACAGATAACATGCCTTTCCGTCGTAATCGGAAAGAATAAGATGAAGTATCTGTTCTTCCGTATAACGCACCATTTTTTCGCCCGTATGGAAAGAAAAGGCTTCTCCGGCACGGGCAAAGAGCAGTCTCAGAAAATCATATATTTCGGTGATAGTGCCAACGGTTGAGCGGGGATTGTTGCCGGTGGTTTTTTGTTCGATGGCGATGACGGGGCTTAATCCGGTGATTTTATCCACATCCGGACGCTCCATATTGCCCATAAAGTTTCGGACGTATGCGGAAAACGTTTCGATATACCGCCGTTGCCCCTCGGCATAGATGGTGTCGAATGCCAAACTTGATTTGCCACTGCCGCTCAATCCTGTAATCACCGTCAGTTTATAGCGGGGAATGGTAACATCAATATTTTTCAGATTGTACATTCTTGCTCCAAACACCTCAATGTTGTCATGCTCCATCAATGTATTTGTGCATTCGTCCTTACACATGGCTACTCCTTGTTATGGTCGGTAAGTTTGAAGATACAACAGGCAACGTTACAGCGCATATTCCACCGATACCCGTTCAATCTGCCCGCCAAGCGGGGGATTACATTTGGTTATCCGTGCTGTGATATGCTGTATTTGGGGGAATTGTGCCTGTATGGTATGAACCATCCTGACCGCTACATGTTCCAGCAAGGCTGATGTTTGCTCCATTTGTTGCTGTACGATGCGATAAAGCTGTTCATAGTTAAGCGTGTCGTCTATCTGGTCGCTTAATCCGGCTTTTAGCAGGTCCGCTTCTACTGTCAAATCAACCAGAAACCGGTTGCCGATACGCTGTTCCTGTTCATATACGCCATGAAAGGCGTAAAATTCCATATTTTCCAAACGTATCTGCATGCGGTTCTACTTGTGAAGACTGTTAAAAAAGTACGCTCTTCGACAGATTTAACTTGCCTGTGCTTCAAACAGGGCGTTAAATTTATCAACGGAGATGGTTTTATGTTTTACCGTGATATGGTTTTTGAGCGTCTCCATTATTTTATTTTCCAAAGTCTTTTGGTAGAAATCGCGCAGAGAATCTTCTTTTTCGAGCATTGGCTTTACGTAGCTGATAATGTTCTCATCTGCAACGAATGTTAAACCGTACTCCGCCAGTCGTAACCGTGTAACCTTGCACGCATAAGCTTCAATCTCGGGATAGGTTATTTCAATCTGATGTTTTTCAACTAACTGTTCCAAAATAACCTGCCATTTTATATATTCAAACAGTTGGGGAAAATCTTTTTCAACGGATTCCTTTGTCATAGAATCTTTGGAAACCAACCACCGTTTGAGTAGCGCTTCGGGAAACACAACATCTTTTATCTTGTTGAACAACATCTCTCTGACATCCAAATGGAATTTGTAATCACTCTCGTTATCATGGAATGTCCGGAGATACTCCTTTATTTTGTTGCGAAATGCCGCTTCATCCGTTACGGCATCCTTGCCCAAAACCGCATCAAAAAGAGCTTGATTTATTTCTGCTTTCTGACGACGGGAGATTTTGTGTATTTCAAAACAAAAATCAGATTTGATTTTCTTTGCCTCTTCTTTTGAACAACCGATTAGCGACGACAGTTCCACGTCATCGGGAAAAGCTTTTGCAGGATTAAAAATCACCCTGTCGCCGACCTTTGCACCGATAAAGAGTTTTTTCTGACCAGCATCTTTGATGTCGGCAGGCATTAAGGTTGTATCTATTGGCGAGTTATTTTCGCGCACCTGCCCGTCAGAGAGTTCAGCCATCAAGCCCTTTACAACATCCTTTTCCGCCACCTCTTCCGCCGAAACAGTGCTCCCACTGCGATTGGCATATATTTCAACCTGTTCATCAATCATCTCCTCTGTAATCGCCATATCGTAATATGTAACCACATCCTTTTCTGTCAACGTCAGATTGAGGTCGGGTTGAATGCCCAGGTCAATAACAAATTCAAATCTTTCATCACTGTCAAAATCAACGGCAGTCTGCTCGGTTTCACTTGGAAGCAAATCACCCATATAATGAATATTGTTGTCTTTGACATATTTTTTGATACCCTCGTCAACAATCTTGCCGACTTCCTCGCCGATAAGAGCTTTTCTGTACATCTTTTTGATTAGCCCTATTGGCGCCATTCCGGGACGAAAACCGGGAATTTTTGCCTTGTTACGGTACTCTTTAAGTGATTTTTCAACTTTTTCTGTGTAATCTTCTTTCTCAATCACAACGGTCAACACGGCATTCACGGCATCGACATCCCTGCGTATAATGTTCATAATAAAATAAGTATGATTTAAGTTTCTAGGGTTTAACCCCGTAAAAAAAAGGTCTGCAAAAGTAGTGTTTATTTTTGAAACAAAGGGTCTGTTTTTCTACTAACATTGGCTTATGCTGAACGCTGTTTCCGAGTAGGCGGGCATCTCCTGAATCTGCATTTTTATTTTTATGTGTTATGACCACCAATCATGTCGAAATAAATTCCTACTTTTGCGTGCATTTTTTGTCAGTGTATTGATATACTGATAATCAACCAATCGACATTTTGTCAGGTCTATTCCAACCGGTAAAAGGATATGCAGGAAGTTGTTCAATAAATTTAGTCGTTTTGCGCGATCCGGCACAGTCAAACAAGTTTGCCTTTGCTCTCGCTGCAAACGTTCAATAACACTAATCAAAATAAAAATACCAACAGTTATGGGAAGAGCATTTGAATTTAGAAAAGCCAGAAAGTTTAAACGTTGGGGCAATATGGCTCGGGTATTCACGAAACTGGGCAAGGAAATCACTATTGCCGTCAAACAGGGCGGACCTCATGCCGAGAACAATCCGCGTTTGCGGGTGTTGATACAGACTGCACGCAAGGAAAATATGCCCAAAGAGAACATCGAACGCGCCATCAAAAAAGCTACCGACAAAGATTTTTCGGACTACAAAGAGATGAACTACGAGGGATATGCTCCCTTTGGGGTTGCTATTTTTGTGGAAACCGCCACCGACAACACCACGCGCACGGTTGCCAATATTCGCAGTTATTTTAACAGATATGGCGGGTCGCTCGGTACGTCAGGCAGTTTGGAGTACCTTTTCGACCACAAGTGCGTTTTTCACATTGTGCCGAAAGATACCATCTCAGCCGAAGATTTGGAGCTGGATATTATTGACTTAGGACTGGATGAACTGATTGAAGAGGAGGGCGAGATTATTATTTACGGTGAATTTGCCCAGAATGCCGTCATTCAAAAGTATCTGGAAGAGAACGGTTACGAAATTACAAAGAGTGAATTTGTCCGTATTCCCAATGACCTGAAAGCCGTTACCGCCGATCAGGTTGAAGTGGTGAACAAACTGATTGAGAAACTTGAGGACGATGACGACGTTCAAAACGTGTTTCATAATATGCTTGAGCCGGATGAAGCATGAAAGTAGATGTCTATCACTGCAAACTGCTGACAAATGACAGATGTCAATTTGTCAGCGACACAGGTTATTGTCGAAGTTTTGGCAGTAACCTGTTTATGTAGCGACTTTGGCACGGAATATGCTAATTCCCCATCGCGGCAGTAATTCAACTGTCGTAAAAAATAATTTTATTGTATCAATATTGTAAATTAACACACTATTTTTTCTATGAAAATAAGACCTTTATCAGACCGCGTGTTAGTTAAGCCAGCACCGGCAGAAGAAAAAACCGTAGGAGGTATCATTATCCCCGATACAGCGAAAGAAAAACCGCAGCGCGGTACCGTTGAAGCCATTGGTGGCGGCACAAAGGACGAACCGATGGTCGTAAAGCCGGGTGATTCCGTGTTGTACGGAAAGTACGCCGGCACGGAACTCGAACTGGACGGAGTGCATTATCTGATTATGCGACAGTCAGATATTTTAGCTATTATTTAATCGTCGTTTATTTAGTATTCATTATTTTATTAACCAAATTAATTTTGCCTGAAAAAGGTAGGAAATAATATGAGTAAAGAAATTTCATTTAACATTGATGCACGTGAACAACTGAAAACAGGCGTTGATGCATTGGCTAATGCTGTTAAAGTAACGTTAGGACCAAAAGGTCGCAATGTAATTATTGAGAAAAAATATGGTGCGCCACAAATTACCAAAGACGGCGTAACGGTGGCAAAAGAGATTACTCTCGACGATGCCGTTGAAAATCTTGGCGCACAGCTGGTAAAAGAGGTTGCCACCAAAACGGGCGACGACGCCGGAGACGGCACAACCACCGCTACGGTATTGGCACAAAGTATTGTAACCGTTGGGCTGAAGAATGTTACCGCAGGCGCTAATCCGATGGATCTCAAACGTGGTATCGACAAAGCGGTAGAAAAAGTGGTGGCTCATATCGCCGGTCAGTCGCAGGCTGTGGGTGATGACTACAATAAAATTGAACAGGTAGCGACCATCTCGGCAAACAACGACCCGCAAATTGGAAAATTTATTGCCGATGCCATGCGCAAAGTTTCAAAGGATGGCGTTATCACCATCGAAGAGGCAAAAGGTACGGATACACATATTGAAGTGGTTGAGGGTATGCAGTTTGATCGCGGCTATATCTCGCCCTATTTTGTTACCGACACCGAATCAATGGAAACAGAGATGGAAAATCCCTACATCCTGATTCACGACAAAAAAATATCCATCCTCAAAGAGTTGCTGCCGATTCTGGAACCTGCCGTACAGTCGGGACGTCCATTGCTTATCATTGCAGAAGATGTGGACAGCGAAGCGCTTACCACATTAGTTGTAAACCGTCTGCGGGCGCAATTGAAGATTTGTGCCGTTAAAGCGCCCGGCTTTGGCGACCGTCGCAAAGAGATGCTCGAAGACATTGCTACGCTCACCGGCGGACTTGTTCTCTCGGAAGAGAAGGGTATCAAGTTAGAAAATGCTACCCTGGATATGCTCGGAACTGCCGAAAAGATAACCATCACCAAAGATAACACCGTTATTGTGAATGGCGCTGGAGAGAAAAAGGCAATCGTTGACCGTGTGAACCAAATCAAGGCGCAGATTGCAGCCACTACCTCCGATTACGACCGTGAGAAATTGCAGGAACGTCTTGCCAAATTGGCAGGTGGCGTAGCCGTGATTTACGTCGGCGCTATGTCTGAGGTGGAGATGAAGGAGAAGAAAGATCGCGTGGACGATGCTTTGAGCGCTACACGCGCTGCCATTGAAGAGGGTATCGTACCGGGTGGCGGCGTTGCCTACATTCGCGCCATCAAGGAACTGGAAGACCTCACAGGAGACAACGAAGATGAACGGACAGGTATTGAAATTATCCGTCGTGCTATCGAAGAACCGTTGCGTCAGATTGTTGACAATGCGGGGAAAGAGGGTGCCGTTGTTGTACAGAAAGTTCGCGAAGGCAAAGCTGATTTCGGATACAACGCACGTACCGACCGTTATGAAAACTTGTTGTCAGTCGGAGTGGTTGACCCTGCGAAAGTAACGCGCGTGGCGCTGGAAAATGCCGCTTCCATTGCCGGTATGTTCCTCACCACCGAATGTGTGATTGTTGACAAGAAAGAAGAAACCCCTGCTGCAATGCCTTCAATGGGTGGCGGTATGGGCGGAATGATGTAAGCCTGTCGACAGATTATAAATTACGAAACACCTTTGTTTGCAAAAAACAGCGGGGTTTCGTAATTTGTTATTTATATATGTAATACCGGTGTTGTCAAGAATAAAGCCGTTCGTTTTTGTTTTCCGACAACACGAAAAAAACGTTTTTTCAGGATGAATTTTATCGAAGAACTTACATGGCGTGGTATGATTCACGACATGATGCCGGGAACGGCTGAGCAGCTTGCCAAAGAAACCACAACAGCCTATCTGGGCATTGACCCAACTGCTGATTCGCTGCATATCGGGCATTTGTGCGGCGTGATGATGCTCCGCCATTTGCAGCGATGCGGACACAAGCCAATAGCGTTGATTGGCGGCGCTACGGGTATGATTGGCGATCCGTCAGGAAAATCTGCTGAGCGGAACTTGCTAAGCGAGGAGACCTTGCGCCACAATCAGGAAGCTATCAAAGAGCAACTGTGTCATTTTCTGGATTTCAGCGCAGACCGGACAAACGCTGCCGAATTAGTCAATAATTACGACTGGATGAAAGATTTTTCATTTCTTGATTTTGCCCGACAGGTTGGAAAATTCATCACCGTTAACTATATGATGGCAAAAGATTCCGTTAAAAAGCGGTTGAGCGGGGAAGCTTCCACCGGTATGAGTTTTACGGAATTTACCTATCAACTGCTGCAGGGATATGATTTTCTGCATCTCTATCGCACAAAACACTGTCTGCTACAGGTGGGGGGCAGCGACCAGTGGGGCAACATCACCACAGGTACGGAACTGATTCGCCGCTCGGAAGGCGGTGAAGCATTTGCTCTGACCTGCCCGCTGATTACAAAAGCCGATGGCGGAAAATTCGGTAAAACGGAAGATGGAAACATTTGGCTTGACCCCCGTTATACATCGCCCTATCGTTTCTACCAGTTTTGGCTCAATGTCGGAGACGAAGATGCGGTGAAATATATCAAAATCTTCACGCTCCTTTCGCAACCGGAGGTCGAAACGCTGACGGCTGAACATGCCAAACAACCTCATTTACGTCTTTTACAAAAACGGTTAGCCAAAGAGGTTACCATTCTGGTACACGGAGAAGCGCATTACGAAACGGCTATGGAAGCGTCGGAAATTCTTTTCGGGAATGCCACTCAGGAAACATTGCTCAAGCTCGACGAACAAACCCTGCTTGCCGTATTCGACGGCGTGCCCCGCTTCGAGATACCTAAAGCGTGTTTGACGGATGGCATACGTCCGTTGGAGTTACTGGCGGAGGTGACGGCGGTGTTTCCCTCGAAAGGCGAAGCGCGAAAAACCATTCTTGCGGGAGGTGTGAGCATTAATAAGGCTCGTCTCTCCGACACAGAACAACCTGTCACTATTGACAAGTTGCTGAACGGTCGCTATCTGCTTGTTCAGAAAGGCAAAAAAAATTATTTTCTGATAATAGTCAATGACTGACATTTGAAGTTATATATTTTTACCAAAAAGCCCACCAACAAAAAAGCCCCCGTTTCCGGAGGCTTTTTGTTTGGTCTTGAAGCGGAGCTGTTATTTTACACACCGCACGCTTGAGCCGTACGCACGGGTGAAGTAATAGTCGGACTGCACGCCACCACCATAGGAAATGTATATGCTATAAACCTCTGAGCTTTCAACTGTACTGCTCCAGTACTGCCCGTCGTAGCCGTAAGTGATGACATTACCCGTCTCGTAGTCGCGAACCCCGGCGGCGGGAAAAAAGAGGAGAGGCTCGGGGGCAGTAGAGGCGTATAAGGTGTTGTTTGCATAGTTAGGAGTACCGCTACTTGTCGGGTCAAAGTAGCCACCCGTTGCAATAGCAGCAGTCCATATATCTGTTTTATAAACAGCCCAACCGCTACGGTCGCCTTCTGACCAAAGGCCTAGATGTGCCTTACCGTCCTTAACGCGAACCCAGGTCAGAGGAGCGTTTGTGCCACTAAGAGATTTATAGTACTCTGTAGCAATATTGACATTAACACCACCACTGGCAACATCAGGAGCACCGCAGGTGTAATAAAGAAGCCGCTCCCATTCGTCCTGAGTAGGAATGCGCCAGCCGGCAGGGCAGGGATTATTCTGAGGCATTGCCCAGTCTGTGTTCTGATAATAACTGCCACTCTTAAGAACGCCGCCTTTATCAATTGCACCGTCAGCACTTAATCCTTTACCGTTACCCCAAAGGTCATCCTTTTGTGTATAGCGCCAATCGGGCTCTAAGTAATCGACGTAATAGAATGTATTGGCTGCAGGATTATCTGTCTTGCTTTTTACGAGCAAGACGCCACTGCGTTTTTCGTGTCCGTCAGCGACACGTCCCCATTGATAAAGGTCGCCGTAAACAGTGGCATCAGTAGCGCTGATGGCAGATACTTCAGTCAAATACTTTATCTGCTGTTTGGCAGGACTGAGCGTCGGATAGAACACATTAAGTTTATCTACGTCTGCGCCAAGATTGTAACTCGCAAAAATAAGGTTAGGCAATGGATTGGTACACGTTGGAGCCGGAATAGAGACAAAACCATCGCTACCCCCCGCATAATTCCATTTGTTTCCGTCCCAGAGATAGAGCCCGTCTCCGTTTGGTACAAGGTGATCGTTGGTATTGTAAACGATAGCGCCGGTAAAATCGGTATTTACATTGTTATTTGTTCCGTCAATACCCGGAAAGAGGTTAGTACCGGTTGGAATCTTCTCCAAATCGATCAGACTTACATTTGAAAGCACCAACCCGCCTTTGGTCGTGCTGTTCAAATCAAGGATAGCGCCTGCTTTAGGTGCATCGCTACCACCAATAGTTACCTGCGCCGCAGAAAAAGAAGTGACGCTTAAAAATGCTGCTGTACGCGCAGCGAAAAGAAAGAGATTAGTTTTCATAACAGTAATATTTAAATTGTGAATCAAATAATAATCGTTGTTTTGTTTTTATTCCTCTGTGTCTCTCTGTGAGTTTTACCGTGTAACTCTGTGTAATAAAACAGACAGCGGCAACACCTCCGAAAATTCCGGAAGGTTGCCGTTATATATGTATATGGCAAGGAAACACGAAGAAACTTCGCGCCATAAACCGTCAAATAAAAAAAATCTAAGGTTTTGTTAATCCCTTGAATACAAGGAGTTAAGGCGAATGTAGGGGGGGGCTTTTGTAACGAACTTACTTTTAGCCGGTTAAACCGTCTAATCTGAAAAAATGGTGAATATAGAATCCCAGATGTAAGCATCGTCTTGAGCTGATTTTAGATGTGTTTAAGAACGGGGCAAAGATAATACTTTTTTAGTGAATAGTGAATAGTGACATAATTTTTTTTTAGAGTTTAGAGTTTAGTTATTAGTTATTCATTCTTCGTTATTCATTCTTCGTTATTCATTCTTCGTTATTCATTCTTCGTTATTCAATAGAAAAACGGCTTCTCAGACTGTCCGCAAGGACAAAATGTGAATAACCGTAAGTGCAACTTACGGTTATTCACATAACGCCCTAACGGGCAAAAAAGCGGCTTCCTCGACTGCCTGAAAGGCAGAACTTTCATAACCGCATACAAGCGATAGCGCAGTTTGCGGAAAAAGTCGCCTCGCGAACCTGCACCTGAAAGGTGCGACAAGTGATAAAAAGTCCTGCCTTGTCAGGCAGAGGTTGGTGTGTCGTGCTTGTGCCGCAGGTCGCTGACCTGCGGTTATGAAAATAACGTCCTTTGGCTTCGCCGATTTTCAATTCAGGACGGCGCGCATTATTCGTTATTCACTATTCGTTATTCACTATTCACTACTAACTACACTCTAATAACTAAACTCTACACTCTAACAACTACACTCTACAAACTACAAACTAAAAGAAGTACCTTTGTCCGACGAAAAATAAAAATATAAATTATGGGAAATTTAGTAGCTATTGTCGGCAGACCCAATGTAGGCAAATCGACGCTTTTCAATCGCCTGACACAGTCGCGGCGTGCTATCGTCAATGATGAAGCCGGTACAACACGCGACCGGCAATATGGTAAAGTCGAATGGAACGGACGGGAGTTTTCGGTGATTGATACCGGCGGCTGGGTGGTCAATTCAGAAGATGTATTCGAGGAACAGATAAACCGTCAGGTGGCAATTGCTATCGAAGAGGCAGATGTGATTCTCTTTGTGCTGGACGTTGTCAGCGGCATTACCGACCTGGATATGCACGTAAGCAACATCCTGCGCCGCAGTAAAAAACAGGTAATGCTCGTAGCCAACAAGGTTGATACCTTCGATTTGCAGTATCAGGCGGCAGAGTTCTACAGGCTGGGACTTGGCGAGCCGTTCATCCTCTCGGCAATCAATGGACTTGGCAGCGGCGACCTGCTCGACGAACTGCTTACCCGTTTCCCCTCCGAGAAAGAAGAGCCTGTAGAAGACTTGCCTCGCTTCGCCGTAGTGGGACGTCCCAATGTCGGAAAATCATCGCTGATTAATGCCTTTGTTGAGGATGAGCGACATATCGTTACGGACATCGCAGGCACAACACGCGATTCCATTTATACGCGCTATAACAAATTCGGACATAACTTCTATTTGGTCGATACCGCAGGTATTCGCAAAAAGGCAAAGGTCAACGAAGATGTGGAATACTATTCGGTTATTCGCTCCATTCGCGCCATTGAAAGCGCCGATGTCTGTATTCTAATGATTGACGCCACACGCGGCATAGAAAGTCAGGATTTGAATATATTTTCCCTTATACAAAAGAATCGCAAAGGGCTGGTCGTATGCGTCAACAAATGGGACTTGATTGAAAACAAGACAGACAAAAGCATCAAAGCCTTCAACAACGCCATCTATGAACGGACAGCGCCATTTGTTGATTTTCCTATTGTCTATACCTCTGCACTGACCAAACAGCGCATCTTCAAAGTGATTGAGACGGCAATGAAAACGTATGAAAACAAAACACGCCGCCTCACTACAAACAAACTGAATGAGTTTTTTCTGCCATTAATAGAAAACTATCCACCGCCGGCATATAAGGGAAAGTATATAAAAATCAAATACGTTACGCAATTGCCCGACACACAGACGCCAACTTTTATCTTCTTTGCCAACTTGCCGCAATATATAAAAGAGCCTTACCGACGTTTTCTGGAGAATAAACTGCGCTCGGAATGGGATTTCTCCGGTACGCCTGTTCTGCTCTTTATCCGTCAGAAATAGCTTTTTTGCTTATGAACAACTCCCGTTATCAGGACATTCTCAAACAGTACTGGGGTTACGATGACTTTCGCCCGCTGCAATTGGACATCATCCGTTCTGTGAGTAGCGGCAGGGATACGCTGGGACTGATGCCTACAGGAGGCGGGAAATCAATCACCTTTCAAGTGCCGGCTATGGCGCGTGAGGGGATTTGTCTGGTGGTATCGCCGCTGATTGCCCTGATGAAAGACCAGGTGGAGAATCTGCGAGCACAGGGAATTAAGGCAGCGGCTATCCATTCGGGAATGACCGCTACGGAGATGCTGACAACATTTGAAAACTGTGAATATGGCGATTTTAAATTCCTATATGTCTCGCCCGAAAGACTTGGGACGGAATTTTTTCGCATCCGTATCCGTCTCCTTAACGTAACCCTGCTGGTGGTGGACGAGGCGCATTGTATCTCACAATGGGGGTACGATTTTCGTCCCTCGTACCTTAAAATAGCCGACCTTCGCGATGTTTTGCCGGAGAATATTCCCGTTCTGGCGCTCACGGCTACCGCTACGCCTGAAGTGGTGGACGATATTCAGGAGAAACTGCATTTTAAAGAGAAAAATGTATTCCGTAAAAGTTTTGAGCGCAAAAACCTGACCTATCTGGTGCGGCACACCGAAGACAAGATGGGTTATCTGTTGAAAATTTTCACGCACATATCCGGCACAGGCATTGTGTATGTCCGCAGTCGCCGACGCACCAAAGAGATTTCGGACTTCCTGTGCCAAAACGGTATTGCCGCCGATTATTTTCACGCAGGACTGCCGAACGAAGAAAAGGATGCCAAACAGGCAGCATGGAAAAAGGGAGAATGTCGTGTGATTGTAGCCACTAACGCCTTTGGCATGGGCATCGACAAGGCTGATGTGCGGGTGGTGGTGCATACCGACCTGCCCGATTCGCTCGAAGCCTATTTTCAGGAAGCCGGACGCGCCGGACGCGATGAGTTACGCGCTTATGCCGTGCTGCTCTTTGCCGACATGGACGCGGCAAAACTCAAGCGGCGCATTGCCGACAATTTCCCCAAAACAGACTTTGTAAAACAAGTTTACCAGAATCTGGCAAATTATCTGACCCTGGCTGTTGGCGGGGGTTGTGAGGCGGCTTTTCCGTTCGACATTGCCGACTTTTGCAAGGTATGGCATTATTCCATCAATCAAACATTCCACGCGCTGAAAATTTTGGAATATGCAGGCTACATAGAATTAACCGACGAAATAGACAATCCTTCAAAGCTGATGTTCTCCGTTTCGCGCGAAGAACTGTATTCGTTCCGAATACAAAATCGCCGTCTCGATACGCTTATTGAGGTGGTTCTGCGTTCCTATACCGGTTTGTTTGCATCGCCGGTGCATATTAACGAAACCATTATCGCACAGCATCTGAAAACTACGCGCCAACAGGTTTACGATGATTTGGTAATGCTCTCAAAGATGCATATTGTCAACTATATACCGCTGAAAAAAATGCCGTTGCTCATCTATACGCAGTCGCGAGTGGACAACGACAGTCTGGTGATTCCCAAAAGCGCCTATCATGACCGAAAAGCACGTTACGAAAAACGTATCAATGCCATCATCGAGTACGCCTCCACTTCGGAAGTCTGCCTGCACGAGTTGCTGTTGCACTATTTCGGAGAAAGTCATACCCATCCCTGCGGACAGTGTTCTGTTTGTCTGTCGAAACGGAAAAGGCGACTTTCTCCCGAAAATTTTAAACAGATAGAAACGCAGATTATGCAGATGCTCGCTATCGCCCCTGCCACTGTTGCAGGTCTTTCACAACAAATCAATGCGGACGAAGAGCATGTTGCAACGGCAGTACGCATGCTTATTGATAACGGATATATCGGTTACAACAGCCAGATGAAACTGGAACGGTTGAAAACGTAACCGTTTCGCAAGGCCTGTTGCCTACCGAATATCACAGACAAACGGCATAAGCGCCTGCACGCCTTGCATGGCTTGTGCCTGTTGCAACAGACGCAGATAATGGTAGTTCTCTCCGAGATTGCTTTTGAGCCATTCTGTCTGCAGAACGTTGCTTCCGAATATCTCCTGCAACTGATCCATTACGCCCTTTTTCGGCGGATAAGTCTTGATGGCGTATGCGTCTGCTTCCAGATGCGCTCTTTGAGCGGCAATGGTAATGGCAGTTTGGAGGTTGCCCAAGGTGTCCACCAAGCCAAGTTGTAGAGCATCAATGCCCGTCCAGACACGTCCTTCGGCAATGGTTTTTATAGAATCAACCGACAGTCCGCGCCCGTCGGCACACCGCTTGACAAACAGTGCGTAGCCACGCTCAATATTGCGCTGTATCAGCAGCTTTTCCGCTTCGGTAGCGGGACGCGAAGTAGTGCCCAGATTGCTGAATTTATTTGTTTTAACACCGTCGAAACTCAGTCCGATTTTGTCGGTCAGCGGTTTTGTGTTCGGTAGAAGTCCGAATATGCCGATAGAGCCGGTCAGCGTGTTTGGATGAGCCACAATTACATCGGCATTGCAAGCCATATAATAACCGCCTGAGGCGGCATAGTCGCCCATAGAAACGACAAGCGGTTTTTTCGCTTTCAACACCTCCGCCGCATGCCACAGCTGTTCCGAGCCATACGCGCTGCCACCCGGAGAATTGATGCGCAGTACCACTGCCTTTATCATGCTGTCCGTACTCAAATCGGTTAACTGTTTGGCAAGTTTTTCAGATTTGATACCGTCGAGGCTGCTTTCGTCATCAATACTGCCGACGGCGTAAACGACGGCGATTTTATCTGCCATATATTTCTGTTTGGGAACAATATGCTTCATTTGCGACAGCTTAATGGTGTGATGATTTTCTGTTACATAAGTCTGCAACGCATCCTTAATATTATCACGATACAGAAGGGAATCAATCAAGCCATACTGCACGGCAAGTTCCGGTTCCTGCATAAAAATTCCTTCGTTGGCAAAACGGTCAATAACAGCAGGTTCAATATGGCGACATTGTGCAATGGCGTTGCAGGTCTGTTTCCATATTGACTGTACAATAGTCTCCATTTGCAGACGGTTGGCAGCGCTCATAGAGGTGTTGGTGAATGGCTCTACTGCCGATTTAAACGTGCCGACTTTGAACACCTGCATCTCTACGCCAAGTTTATCCAGCGCCGATTTAAAAAAGATTGTCGAGAAAGACATTCCTGTCAGTTCGAGCATGCCTTTGGGATTGAGAAAAATTTTATCGGCTGTCGAAGCCAGATAATACGTGCCGTTTGTATAATAATCGGCGTATGCAATCACGAATTTGCCACTGCTTTTAAAACGCTCGAGTGCCTGCCGGAGTTCATTCAGTGATGCTGGAGATGCCGACAGCGTGCCAAAATCCAGATAAATGCCTTTAATATGACTGTCCTGTTCGGCATTGTCAATAGCCGTGAGCACGTCATTGAGTCCAATAGATGACGATGACATACTGAGACGAGAGAGCAGCGCCGTCTGGACGTCGTCAGCGCCACGCTCGGTGAGCGTTCCGGAGAGTTCGAGGTGAAACACGGTATTGTCTTTCGTTGTGGTCGGAACATCCGACAGCGACGCCACTGTTCCCAACAGTATAAAGAGCAGTCCCGTGCATATCACTGTAAAGAGAAACACGCCGACGAATGTTGCCAACGTCATTTTGAAGAATTTTTTCATACGTAAATTTGAATAAGATTGTGAAAGTCATGCTGTTTGCAAGGCATATCCGTTCTGCTTCGGCGGATGCCATTGAGCGTGCAAAGGTACACCTTTTTTAGTTTTTAGTTGTTAGAGTGTAGTTATTAGTTGTTAGTGAATAACGAATAGTGAATAGTGACAATTTTTTTTAGAGTATAGTTTTTAGAGTTTAGAGTTTTAATTCGTCAATCGTAATTCTTAATTCTCAATTCTCAATTCGTTATTCACTATTCATTGTTCGTTATTCGGCATCTTCAGCCATTCAGGCGGTGGTTGAGTTCTTCTGCGATGTACGAAGCTACGTCATCGGCGTATGAATTCATCCCAAACCCCGCATCATAACCAAGCTCCTTTGCTAACTCGTGGCTTATACGTGGACCACCACAGACGAGAATCACCTTGTGTCGCAAGCCTTCCGCTTCAAGCAACTCTACCAGTTCCACCAGATTCTTGATGTGCACATCCTTTTGCGTAACGGTCTGCGAAACCATCAGCGCATCGGCTTGCAATTCGATGGCTTTGGCAATAAATTCGTCATTAGGCACCTGACTGCCCAGATTGTATGCCTCAAACATCTCGTAACGCTCCATACCATAATGTCCGGCATAACCTTTCATATTCATAATTGCGTCAATACCGACCGTATGGGCATCCGTTCCTGTGCTTGCTCCCACTACGACAATCTTCCGTCCGATATGTTCCTTGATAAAAGTGTCGCAGGCGTGCATATCCATAGTGGAACTCTCCACTTTTGGAACGTGAATAGCCGTATAATCCACCGTATGCGAGGTAGAACCGTAGCAGTTGAAAAATGTAAACCCCTCGGTTAGCTCTTTGTAGAAGACCACCTGCGGATTCTCAAAGCCCATTTTCTTGATTAACTGTTTGGCAGCTTCAACGGCTTCGTCAGTGCATGGCACAGGCAAAGTAAAACTGAGTTGCGTTTTGCCATCGTTCATGGTGTCGCCGTATGGTTTAATGCGTTTCAGGTCGAGGGTCTGGTCAAAATTCTTGCCCTCCATAGAATATAATCCTCCGCTCATAGCGCTTTATATATTTAGTTGTTATGGTATTAATGCGCCATTTTCAGGCGTGATTTTTCATTAAGTTAATAAATGGATTAAAATAGAGTTCTTTTTTAGGCACTACGCCGTCAAGACCCTTTCCGCCATTTCTGGGACGTTTCACGTCGCCGAAAATACCTTTTTCCAGAGCGGTAAACAAGCCTTCGGCTTCCATCTTTTCGAGTAGCTCAATGGCATTGTCCAAGACCTGTGCAGCTCGTTTCTGAATGATGCCGTTTGGTTTAAATTCTACCTCGTCGCCAATATTTTTCATGTTATTAAAAATATACTTTGCGTTTTCAATGGACAGATAACGGTCGCTCATAAAGGGCGTGTGAATGGCTTCCGTAGGCATACCGAGCAGTTGCAACCCCTGATTCGTCCAAATGCCAATGATATTGAAAAGGGCGTCCTGCAGGTGTCCGCGAAAGATGTTTCCGGTCATAAATTTGGTTGGCGGCATATATTTCAGCGGAGCATTCGGAAATATCTCACGGGTCATTTGAGCCTGCGCCAGTTCGTAGAGAAAGCCATTTTCGAGTTGCGGCTCCATCTCAAAGGCGTGTCCAAGTCCCATCTGTTCTTCGGGCAAACCGGCAATCAGCGCCAGCTGCTCATTAATGCAGTCCGAAGCCAGAACGGTATGAGCCTCTTCGTAAGCATCGGCGGTTGTCAGATAATTATCTTCGCCGGTATTGATAATCACCCCTGCAAAACCATTGATGATACGCGAAAAGTATTGGTCAACCATCGTGCGCTGCATATTTATATCGCGGAAAAGAATGCCATACAGCGCATCATTAAGCATGACATCCAGCCCTTCCAGTGCGCCCATTACGGCAATTTCGGGCATGCAAAGTCCCGAACAGTAGTTGCACAGACGGATGTAACGTCCAATCTCCTCGCCGACATTGTCGAGTGCAGTACGCATGATACGAAAATTTTCCTGTGTGGCAAATGTACCTCCGAATCCTTCTGTGGTAGCGCCATAAGGCACATAATCAAGCAAACTCTGTCCGGTGGTTCGTATCACGGCGATAATATCCGCTCCCTGCCGTGCGGCAGCTTCAGCCTGAACAACATCTTCAAAGATATTACCTGTGGCGACAATCACATAGAGATAGGGTTTTGAACCTTCACCAATGGTGTTGAGATAATGCTCACGACGGGCGCGTCGAGCTTTGATGCGGTTAATGCTTGCTTCAATACAGGGCTGCAAGGCAGCATCTATCGCGGAACGGGGATGAACGGGTAGTTTGGTAATGTCCAGTGTATTTTCGGCAATCCTGTCGGCAATCTGCTGAGGCGAGAGCGCTGTCTCCACCATCGCATTACCTACTGTAAACATAACGCCATCTCCCAGAGCGCCGCTGTTTTTCAGAGAATCAACCAGAATATTCGGCAACGGAACGTCATTTTTATTCACGCCGTCCACACCAAGCAGGCGGCAAATGGTGCGTTCTACCGCGACGGTAGTATAATTCTCCACAAACATCTGAACATCGTCGGCAATGCGCTTTGACACGGCTTTGGCATGCGCCACCTTGTCGAAATTCAGTCCGACTTTGCTTTTCATAGTGTTTTTCATATTATTTAAAAGGGTAATTTTAAGTTCTTATTTTAACAGGATATTTATACAAATAACAAGATTCGCATCCGGCGAAAAAACGTGCGAATTTAGTTATTTTTTCAGAAATCATGCAAATGCTTCAACATCTATTTCGGTGATAACGCGCCCGCCGAGAATGATAAGCCGTTCCACGATATTGCGCAATTCGCGAATATTGCCCGGCCACTGACGCTCTTTAAGTAACTTAATGGCTTGCGGAGAAAATTCTTTCAGAGCAATACCCTGTTCCTCACAAATGAGTGTTGAAAAATGATCTATCAGCAAAGGAATGTCATCTCGCCGTTCCGCCAATTCGGCAACGTGAATGGGAATAACATTGATACGATGAAACAAATCTTCGCGAAATGTGCCTTTCTCAATCTCTTTCTGAAGGTCTTTATTGGTTGCAGCAATAACGCGGACGTTAATTTTTATCTGTTTGTCGCTGCCGACAGGCGTGATAACATTTTCCTGCAGCCCGCGCAACACCTTAGCCTGCGCCGAGAGATTCATATCGCCTATTTCATCAAGAAACAGAGTGCCGTCGTTTGCCTGTTCAAACTTTCCTGAACGTTGCCGAATGGCGGATGTGAAGGCTCCCTTTTCGTGTCCGAAAAGTTCGCTCTCAATGAGTTCCGATGGTATGGCGGCGCAGTTCACCTCCACAAAAGGTGCGGAAGAGCGGGCGCTCAGACTGTATATTTGCCTTGCTACAACCTCTTTGCCGGTGCCATTTTTGCCGGTGATAAGCACTCTGGCATCGGTAGGAGCGACACGCATAATAATCTCACGCAACCGTTTCACCGCATCCGATTCGCCTATCATAACGTAGTGTCGATCTATTTTCTTTTTCAGTATTTTGGTAGTGGACACCAGCTTTTTGCAATCCAGTGCATTACGCACCACTACCAGCAGGCGGTTGAGGTCGATAGGCTTTTCAATAAAGTCATACGCTCCTTTTTTGATACATTCAACTGCCGTTTCGATGTTGCCGTGTCCCGAAATCATAACGATGGGACTTTCAAAACCATCTTCAATCAGTTGTTGCAGGAGGTCGATACCGTCCACATTAGGCATTTTTATGTCTGAAAAAACTAAATCGTATGGTTTATTTTTGACGCAGACAAGCGCTTCTGCCGCATTTGCTGCAACATCAACGCTGTATTTCTCAAACTCCAAAATATCCTTCAGAGTATTGCGGATGCTCTGTTCATCGTCAACAATTAAAATAGTAGCCATAGAAAATTACATTAATAATTAATATATGACGGTTATTGCAACCGCTCATTCGGTTTTGTCTGCAAAGGTACACCTTTTTTTAGTTTTTAGTTATTAGAGTGTAGTTAGTAGTGAATAACGAATAGTGAATAATGTCTCCACTACTCCTCGTCTCTGACGAGGAGTTATTGGTTGGTCGTTTTTAACGACCTGTCTCGTTACAAACGAGATTACCATTTACCCCTCGTTGCAAACGAGGGGTAGAGTTTTCAGGCAGTCGAGGAAGCCGTTTTTTTGCCCGTTAGGGCGTTATGTGAATAACCGTAAGTGCAACTTACGGACATCGCAATACGCTGAACATCAACCCGTATGGGTTGAATTATCATTTAGTTCAACCCTACGGGTTGAGGTTGGTTGTGTTTCGTCGTTATCCGTAAGTTGCACTTACGGTTATTCACATTTTGTCC
>JAISXJ010000171.1 GCA_031270565.1 Prevotellaceae bacterium | reverse complement strand
ATCATTTACACGCAGGTCAAATTTTATCAGGGTGAAACTTCGTCTTGGGCAATTGAACAGATAGTCAACTATAAATCGCAAAAAGACAACATCGACGATGGTTATTCTAAAATTGCTTGGGTAATATCTTCGAGCGACAGTTTTTCGGAAGAAGCACAAAAATTGGCGAAAGAGTCAAATATTCAATTATTTGATGGTGTAACATTTGCAACAATGCTGTTAGAAGCAGGAATTGCAAATTTGAATGGAGCAATATGATTCGCTGTCCAAAATTTTATTACTTAATGGCATAGGTTTTTCCAACTTGTGCCTTTTTTGTTTTTCAGAGTAAAACGCGCCAGACGGCTGAAAATAGTCCGTACAAGTTTGACTTCGTCTTCTTCCTTCGCGCCACACCAAAGGACAAACTTGTTTATTCCTTGGTGTGGCTTATCATCAGTTCGGCTATCGCCGCACCATTACCAAACTCACAAGTTATTTCGGCTTGATGCTGATGTTTCCATTGCCGATATTTTGCAAGTTCAGGCAGGGTTTAATTTCTTTGTGGCTATTGTTCTGACCGTTAAATTATCAGGCTACAAATGCACATAATTTTTTCAGCGAAATATTACAATGAGACGCCAAAAAAATAAGAATTCCCTTGAAATCACGATATTGCTGGGAAAACAACTTTTTATAGCGTCTCAAAGCAAGAGATAACCGAATTATTTTCTCAATCAGCTGTTACACAACGTATGTTGAAGCCGTTAGCACGAACACTGTGGTCATTCGGGGCTGTCTTGCTGCCATCGAAATACAGGCTGTGGGAGTATTTGCCGTTAACCGAACTGCTCCAGTAGTCCCCATGCGCACCGGTATTGGTTATCTTACCGCTTTTATGGTGACGGTATCCGGCGGCAGGCAGGAAAAGGAGCGGTTCGGGCGCTTCAGGAGCATGAAGCGATGGAAAAGCAGTAAAGTTTGCAGTGGAACCGTCCCACCCTGAATATACGTTGCCGGCTTTTTGTGCGTTCTCCCAGTCGGATGTCCGATAAATAGCGTAACCGGTTGAAACAACATCAGTTGCCGATAACAGGGTCGGCGTACATCTGTTGTTCTTACATGCAACCTGTATCCAGGTCAATCCCGCACTGCCCTTAAGGGTAGTACTGCCGGAAGAAAGAATTGTGCCACCAAGACTGCTGGGATTACAGTCATAATTACCAAGCCGTTCCCATTCATCCTGAGTCGGGATACGCCAACCGGCAGGACAGGGATTATTCTCAGGCATTGCCCAGTCCGTATTCTGATAGTATTTGCCGTCAGTATGAAGAACACCGCCTTTGTTTTCTGTACCGTCAGCAGCAATCCCTTTGCCATTCCCCCAGAGTTTATCTTCTCGTGAACTACGCCAGTCTTCAAAACCAATGTAGAATGTTTCCTCAGCCGGAGATGTCGTTTGTGTGTTGGAAGTGTTGGTTTGATTGTCATAACGGGTAAAAGTGCCGGTGTTAATGCCGTACTTGATATCCTTGCGTCCCCATTGAAACAAGCCGCCGTAAACACGACCGTCAAGTTTGTTGAACGCATTTTCGGCAAAATATTTCATCTGTTTCTTGGGCGTGTTTAAAGTTGAATCAGCGCCCAGATTATACCTTGCAAAACGAACGGGAGATATTGGGTTGGTGCATACTGGAGGAGGAATCTGAACGTAGGGGACTTCGCCGTCGCTACCACCAAGATAGCTCCATTTCTCGCCATTCCAGAGGTACACTCCCGCTCCGTTAGGATACAGCATGTCGTTGGTGTTCCAGATGAGAGCGCCGGTAAAATTTTGCTTCTGCTCGTCGGTGGCTGTGCCGTTTATTTTGGGAAAAGACGCAGGAATTTGTGTCAAATCCGTCAGTGCCACGTTAGAGAGTTGCAGTCCGCCCTTAATTGTGCTGTTCAAGTCCAGTATAACTCCTGCTTTAGGCGGATTCTTTCCGCCAATCGTTATCTGCGCTGCAGAAACGGAAGCGATGTTAAAAAATGCTGCCACAAGGGCAAAAGAAAAAAATGTTTTTGGTTTCATAATTACTCATGTTGAAAATTGTGGTTAAATAAGATGGTGAATAAGAAAAACAGCATTTCTGCACACAACTGATGTGTATCGTACGCGTACAACAGGCAAACGCAAACTTGCTCACGCTGTGTCTTTGTACAAAAACAGAATTAGTTTTTTTGGTGTAATTAACCGGTTATCAGGTTATCTTTTGGATGAAGGAAGTCTTTGACTCAGGAGAGTTAAATAGAGAACAAAGGTATATGAAAAACTTGGATTTTCCAAATATATGCAATGAAAAAAGTTTTTTTAAGGAGGATACGGCACAGAACATAAACGGTTGTTAGTTGTCGGCAGAGACGCGGCGTGTTGCGTCTTAGGATTTCACCCCCGAAAAAATGTACTTTTGTGCGACGAAAATTATTATTTCAATTCCATTCAATATGCTTCCTTTTCTCAAACAGGTCTCCGGCGACCTTCTGGCTCGCTTTGGCAACGATATGTCACGTGTAACGGTGGTTTTGCCATCGCGTCGAGCACGTCTGTTTATAAGCGATTATCTTGTTCAGGCTGCCGATACGCCGATATGGGCGCCCCAATACACGGATATGAACGGTCTGTTCGCCGTCGCTTCTCCCTTGCAGATTGCCGACCCGCTCAAACTTGTCGCGGAACTCTATCGCTGCTACTGCACCCGTATTTATCAAAAGGAAAACGCAGAAACACTGGATACATTCTATTTTTTCGGAGAGATGTTACTTGCCGATTTCAATGACGTGGATAAATGCCTCGTGGATGCCGATCTGTTATTCTCCAATATGGATGATTTGGAACAGTTTAACGACCGTTTTGAACATCTTGACCCCACACAGTGGGAAATTATTCACCGCTTTTTTCGCGACATCCGAACCGATAATACCCCGCTCAAAGAGGCATTTTATTCCATCTGGAAAGAACTGGGAAGAATCTATCACGACTTTCGCGCCGCTCTTGTTACGCAACAGCTGGCATACGAGGGAATGCAAATGCGTGATGCGCTGTCGCGTATGGAGGTGTCTCTGGATGCGTTTACGCAAAACACGTACGTTTTCGTCGGGTTTCACCTGCTTACCGCCGTCGAACAGCGGCTAATGACATTGCTCAAAAATAAAGCCCTTTTTTATTGGGACTATGATAACTATTATCTCGCCAATAAAAATCAGGAAGCCGGACGTTTTCTACGAGATAATCTGGCGCGTTTTCCGCAGGCTCTCCCCCTTGATGCCGACGCTCTCGCCAAAAATACCCGCCAAATAACCATCGTTGCGGCGCCAAGCCGTACCGCTCAACTCGGTTATATGGCATCATGGATTGACGAACTTGGCAAAACCCAATACGACGACCCCGATACGGCTGTCGTGCTGTGCGATGAACAGTTGCTGCCTGCAGCCATTCACGCCCTGCCGCAGAAAGTCGATTGTGTCAACATTACAATGGGCTTCAACCTGATGCAAACGCCTGTCGCAGGACTTGTCTCGCTCCTGCTGGCAATGCAGCAAAAAGGTATTCGCAATAATACGTTCCGTTATACATATCTTCTGCCGCTTCTGCGGCACAGTTACGTCCGCCTTATCTATCCGCAGGCGGCTCAGAGGGAGCGCGAGGCGGTGCAGCAAAAGCGTTTCTTTATCTCTCCCGAAGAACTGGACAATCATCTCCTGTTTCAGACAGTGGAAAACAGCGCCGAACTGGCAACCTATTTACTTGCCATTATCGAGATGACAGGACGGGAACTTGGCAGGCAGGACGCAACATCCCTCTCTGTTGACAATCTGCAGGTGGAAGCGGTTTTTCGGGTGTATCAAATGCTTTCGCGATTGCGGGATATTATTCGTCAAGGTGATTTGGAAATAGAAATACCGACGTTCATTCGCCTGCTCAAACGGCTGCTGGCTACAACAACTGTCCCATTTCACGGTGAACCGGCACGCGGATTACAGCTTATGGGAATGCTCGAAACCCGAAATATGGACTTCAAGAACCTGATACTTGTTTCCGTTAATGAGGGGATTATGCCTAAAGTCAATCATGGGGCATCGTTTATTCCGCACTTTATTCGCAGGCATTTCGGGATGCACACCGCCGAACATCAGGATGCTTTGTATGCCTATTCGTTCTACCGGCTGTTGCAACGCGCCGAGCGTGCCACCTTTGTCTATAACACCTCCGGCGGGCAAACGGGCAAGGCGGAGATTAGCCGTTTCCTGTTGCAGTTGCTCACGGAATATCCTTTTCCCGAAGCCATTACCCGTATTGCCGTCAAGACCGAGCTTCTGCCGCGCACAGCCAATATTCCGACCATCACCAAGACCGATGCGCTGATGCAACGTCTGCGCGAGGCTTACAACGTGATGAATGACGCCAAAGGACACAGCCTTTCGCCGTCGGCGTTGAATATTTATATTGACTGTCCGCTGCAATTCTATTTCAAATATCTGGCAGAGATTGTCCCCCCTGATGAACTCTCTGACGAACTGGATAATTCCGTTCTGGGCAGCGTGTTTCATAAGGCTGCGGAGTGCATTTATCGACTTGTCGGACATTTGCCGCCAGTGCAGAAGGCGACCTTTGCGCCTTTCGAGGTAACGGCTGAAAAAATAGATTTTTACCTGAAAAACCATTCTCAAATAGAGCGTGTTGTTGAATTGGCGTTTAATGAGGTCTATTTTCACCGACCAACCGCCCGTAACAGCTATAACGGGGAACAGTTAATCTATTTTAATGTGGTCTGCGCCTTGATTGTGCGGCTCTTGAAGATTGACAAAACCTGTGCGCCCTTCCTTGTTACGGGACTGGAAGCGCCAAACTATCGCCGAATCAAGCTGGACGATACGCTGGAGATAAACATCGGCGGTATCGTTGACCGGATTGACCTTAAAGAGAATATTCTGCGGGTTGTTGACTATAAAACGTCCGCTTCTGCTCACGATGACGTCAATACGATGGCGGCGTTGTTCGAGGCATCCGGACGGCGTTCCTGTTATACGCTTCAGGCGTTTCTGTACGCTTCGACGTTGCTCTCGCAGCATCGCGCAGCCATTGCCCCGACGCTGCTGTATATCACCAAAGCTACGGATACCGAAAGTTATTCTCCGGCAATACATTTCAATCATGAGCCGGTGCATGACTTTTCTCTGCTTGCCGAAGAGTTTGAGGCGCATCTCATTGAGAAGCTTCGAGAACTTTTTGACCCGACCATTGCCTTTACTCCTCAGCCCGACCCCGATTTGTGCAGTTATTGCGATTTCAAAACCATCTGTGGACGATAAATAACGTGCGAAAGCAGGGAATAACGCATAGTGAACGCCGTCAGGTGTTTTCTGTGCATAAGCCTATGCTCTGCAAAGTCTAAAGACATTAGTATAAATAATTAAAAATTAATTACATAAACTCTTTATACCATTTTAATATCTATGTTTTATTTAAAAAAGTGATACTTAAGAAAGTTCATTGGGACTACATTCCCTTTCGGACAAAAGACGCGCGGCTGCCCCGACGGGGCAGCCGCGCTCTGTTCGTAGAACACCCGCAATGACAGCGGCTACTTCACGGCAATGGTGTCAATCTCCACCTTTACCCCCATCGGCAGCTTCGCCACGGCGTAGCAGAGACGCGCCGGCATATCAGTGGTGTAAAACCTGCCGTAAACGGCGTTCATAGCGGCAAAATCATCCATCGAGGCGAGCAAAACCACCGATTTTACCACGCAGGATAAATCGTAACCAGCCTCTTGAAGGATAGCCTTAATATTCGTCAGACACTGCTCCGTCTGCGCCTCAATAGTCTCCGCCACAGAGCCGTCCGCGGGATTTACGGGCAATTGCCCCGAAACATACAACGTACCGTTCGCCTCAATGGCTTGACTGTACGGACCAATCGCTTTGGGCGCATGGGGCGTTGAAATCACTTTTTTCATGTTGTTTTTATTTTAAAGATTAATAATTCATACACTCCCGCACTTGGAATAGCCACACGACATACACAAGAAACATCCCTCTGCCACCACAATACTCGCTTCGTGACATTCCGGACATAATGTGCCGTTGATAGGCGTCCCGTCGGGGATATATTTCTTCAGTGCGCGTTCTACGCCCGCCTTCCAGGTGTTGATGCTCTCGCTGTCAAGCTGCAATCCCGACACGAGCTTTATAACCTGGTCGATAGGCATGCCATAACGCAACACGCCGGATATAAGTTTGGCGTAGTTCCAATATTCCTTGTCGAACTTGTACGACAGTCCTTCAACGGTGGTTTTGTAGCCGCGCACGTTCTTAAATTGAAAGTCGTAACGCTTGTTGCCGTTCTCGTCCGTCTCTTTAATGATTTTGCCGGAAGTTACTGACTTGGGCAACGGGATGCCCTCCTCGTCGTCGGCTAATCCCGTAAAGATTTCGTAGGGGCGTCCCTCGAGCAGACCGACAAAGGCAATCCATTTTTCCTTTTTATTCTGAAACCGCACGACATCGCAATCCAACTCCTTGGGGCGCACCAAACGCTCACTTTCGTCGTAACAGATGCAGCGCAGGTTGTCCTTTATTTCGGCTTTTTTCTCGTCTGTTGTTTGCCCAGTCTCGGACGTTTTATTGTCAACACGCTCCAGCACGCCTGCGCCGCGAGAGCCGTCGCGATAGATAGTCATACCCTTGCATCCGGAGCGCCACGCCTCCAGGTAGAGCGTGTTAACCAGCTCCTCAGTAGCCGTCGCGGGCAGGTTGATGGTAACGCTGATAGAGTGGTCGACCCATTTCTGAATACGCCCTTGCATCCTCACCTTTTGCAGCCAGTCAACATCGTTGGACGTAGCCTTGTAGTAGGGCGACAGCGCGACCAGACTGTCTAATTCTTCTGTGGAATAATGTTTAATAACGTCGTGCCCGTTTGCCAGCATCCAGTCGACGAACTTATGATGAAAAACAATATACTCTTCCCAGCAGTCTCCTTGCTCGTCGGTAAAATCAACGCGTGCGTGCAAATCGTTCGGGTTCACTTTACGATGACGCTTGTAAACGGGAAGAAAAGCAGGCTCGATGCCGGAGGAAGTCTGCGTCATCAGGCTGGTGCTGCCCGTCGGCGCTATGGTCAGACAGGCGATGTTGCGACGACCGTACTGTTTCATCTCGGCGTACAAATCGGCGTCAGCCTCTTTCAGACGGAGGATAAAGGGATTCTTGGCTTCGCGTTCAGCGTCGAAGACGGCAAATGCGCCGCGCTCCTTTGCCATAATCACCGAAGACCGGTAGGCTTCGACGGCGACGGTCTTGTGCACCTCTTCCGAGAAGTCGGTAGCCTCGTCCGTGCCGTAACGCAGTCCCAACGCTGCCAGCATATCCCCCTCGGCAGTGGTGCCGACGCCGGTGCGCCGCCCCTGTGCCGTCTTTTCCTTGATTTTTTGCCACAACTGATATTCGGTTAACTTTATGGCATCGTTTTCGGGGTCATTTGCCACTTTTTCCAGAATACGGTCAATCTTTTCCAGCTCCAAATCAATAATATCATCCATAATCCGCTGTGCAAGCTGTACGTGCTGCCGGAAAAGAACAAAATCAAACGCCGCCTCTTTGGTAAACGGGTTTTTGACATACGAATAAAGATTGATAGCCAACAGGCGGCAGCTGTCGTAGGGACAAAGCGGAATCTCGCCGCACGGATTGGTGGAAACGGTTTGATAACCCAAATCAGCATAACAATCCGGCACAGACTCACGAATGATTGTATCCCAAAACAGCACGCCCGGCTCCGCCGATTTCCATGCATTATGAATGATTTTAGCCCACAGAGCAGACGCATTGATTTGTTGCACGTGCGTGGGTTGGTCGGAATCAATGGGATATTGCTGTGTGTAGGGTACATTTCGTTCGACGGCGCTCATAAATTCGTCGTCCACCTTCACCGAGATATTTGCGCCCGTGATTTTCCCCTGTTCCAGTTTTGCGTTGATGAATTTTTCGGAATCGGGATGCTTTATCGACACCGAAAGCATCAAAGCCCCGCGTCTGCCGCCCTGTGCCACCTCGCGTGTTGAGTTGGAATAGCGTTCCATGAACGGCACAATCCCCGTTGAGGTCAGGGCAGAGTTCTTTACGGGCGACCCCTCGGGGCGAATCTGCGACAAGTCGTGTCCGACGCCGCCGCGCCGCTTCATCAGTTGCACCTGCTCCTCGTCTAATTTGATGATAGCGCCATAAGAATCGGCATTGCCCGGCACGCCAATAACAAAACAGTTCGACAAAGACGATACCTGATAGTTGTTCCCGATGCCCGTCATCGGGCTGCCTTGCGGCACGATGTAGCGGAAATGGCTGAACAGGTCGAAAAGCTTCTGCGCCGAAATGGGATTCGGATATTTTGCTTCAATCCGCGCCACCTCGTTTGCCAACCGCCAGTGCATGTCGTCGGGCGTCTTTTCATAGAGATTTTGTGCCGAATCTTTAAGCGCGTATTTGGTTATCCACACCTGCGCCGCCAACTCGTCTCCGTTAAAATAATCAATGGAAGCCTTTTTTGCTTCCTCTTCTAAGTAGGTTTTTTGCTTCATAGCGTTATCATTATTGTTATCCCAATTTCAATTGTTTTTCGGGGTGCAATGTTACGAACATTTCCTGAAATACACAATAGTCTTTTCGTTGAAATGGAAAAAGTTTTCCACAAAAAAAAATATCAAGTTGTTTATGAGATGATTAAAAAAATAATTCTGTTGAAAAGTTTCCCAAAACAAAAATTTCTCGTGTACTGTAAAAAACAAAAAGAGGAAAGAATCGTTGTCATTCCTTCCTCTTTTTATCGTCTGTCCGTTGGTGAGGACAGTGTTCAGCCGATGGCTGTATTATCCGATTTCTATCGTCCGCTGCGCTTTTTTAATCTCCTCTTCCGAACGTTTTGGAATCCGAATTTCGAGTATGCCGTCTTCCATTTTTGCGGCGATTTTGTCTTTGTCGACGTTGTCCGGCAGAATCATGGTCTGCATAAACTTAGAATAGGAAAACTCGCGGCGCAGATAACGGCTTTCTCTGTCTTCCGTCTTGGTCTCAGCTTTGCGCTCCATAGCGATTACCAGATTGTTGTCTTCGTCGATACGGATAGAAAAATCGTTTTTCGTCATACCGGGCGCAGCTACCTGTACCTCAAACTCTGCCTGCGATTCCTTTACGTTAATAGCCGGCGCCGTGGCGTTTGTACGTTCCATCCATGCGTTATCGAAAAAATCGTTGAACACTGACGGTAACCAGTTTTGACTTCTTCTTACAAGTGTCATAGTTTTATCCTCCAAAAAAATTATTATAGTTGTTAGTATTACTTTTTTGAAGTCCTTTTTGATAATGAACTTCACCTGCTATAAGTCAAATCACATGCCAAAGGGCTAAAAGGCTCCTATATGTCCTTTTTCACGTCAAATGTATGACAGTTTTGTCAAATTCTTTTAATTGTACTGACAAAAGTGGCAAAAACAAGTCGCCGCAGCTGTTGGGGCGCACCTGCGTGTGCGCCCGAATCACGTAGGTTGGGGGGCGGGCAGTCGGACACAACCATAAGCGAACGACAGTCTTTCTCCTTTTGAGGAACCAACGGTCAGCGACCAACGGGAGATAAAGTATCCGAAGGAAGATAGGAGCTTGTCCTTTTCTATTGTTCAATAACTTTAGTCGTTTTGCACGACTCGGCATAGTTGGCAGTGAATAGTTAATAACGAATAGTGAATAATATTTTTTTAGAGTTTAGTTATTGGCTACGCCGAGGGGTTGTTTCGTGGCTAAATTACTTTTGAGACATCCCTATTTTTCACAGAATTAACAGGATGCTCAAGATAATGATTCTTTATTTTTGAACACTGATAACACAGATTAGACACGATTTTCACAGATAGAAATCTGGCGTTTATCTGTTAAATCTGTGTCATCTGTGTTCTGTTTTTTCTATTGATATTTATGCCCTAACGGGCAAAAAACTACACTCTACACTCTAAAAACTACAAAATTCACTGAAAACTGATAACTGATAACTAATTCTGCTCTCGCTGCTTAAAACGTTGATAATTTCTTGTTTGCTTTTGATTGTTAATTCGGAAAATAGTCGCACCTTTACCAAAAATTTTCAGGACACAGAAAAATAGAAACGAAATGGAATTTACAGAAAGAATAAGACAGTTATGCGAAGCCCTCCAAATTCCACAGCGAAAGCAAAATCGTTGAATGATACGATAGATTTTCAGCCTGTTTGGGAAAAGTACAAGACAATAAACGTACTTATGGCAGCATAACTTCAAAAATTATTTAAATATGGCAACAGATATTTTAGCGACACAAGAGTTTCAGCAAGTGCATAGCATTATTTCGCAGCACCGCTCACAAGCATTGCAAACAGTCAATAAAGAGAACTTGCTTACTGCGTGGGAAGTAGGTGCGTATGTGTCTGCACGTCTCAAAAATTCTGCTTGGGGCAGCAAAACCGTGATGCAACTTTCGGAATATCTGCGGGCACAAGACCCGACCTTGAAAGGTTTTAGCAGACGAACAATTTACAAAATGGTTTCACTTTACGAAACCTATTCGTCATTGCAATTTGCTGAATATCAGGAAAGACTGAAATTGAATCAATTTGTGCCGTCAAAAACGGCACAATTAAAAGATGGGGTTGAATTTGTGCCGTCAGTGACGGCACAAATAGAAGTTCAAATTGTGCAGTTTGAAATTGCACAATTCCCAACCTTTCTGAATCTGACTACATTGACCAATCATTTTGAGATTTTGGATGCTTGCAAAACCTTAGAAGAACGAATTTTTTATGTACTTTATTCTTATAAAGAACGATTGAATTTGAGAGAGTTGCGTCGTTGCCTCAAAAATCAAACTTTCGCCTCATTGATGGGCGATAAGCATAATCTTTCCAAAGGATTTAAAGAAAATTACCCGCAAATTGCGCCAATGCTGAAAGATACGGTTTTTGTTGATTTTCTCGGATTACCCCAAAAACATTCCGAAAAACGCCTGAAAAACGGCATTTTGGAAAATATGAAAGATTTTATCCTCGAAATCGGTAAAGATTTTCTGCATTACGCAACCGAACTACCATTGCAAGTGGGCAACTCTACTTTCAAAGTGGATTTGGTGTTTTTTCACAGAGGTTTGCAGTGTTTGGTGGCAATTGAACTGAAAAAGGGAAAATTCAAGCCCGAATATATGGGGCAACTTGAATTTTATCTCGAAGCCCTCGACCGCGATGTGCGCCGCAGCAATGAGAACCCAAGTATCGGCATTTTGCTTTGTCAGGAAGCCGACCGCAGTGTTGT
>JAISXJ010000084.1 GCA_031270565.1 Prevotellaceae bacterium | reverse complement strand
GAAAACTAATCAATTTCTTTTCGCTGCCCTCGCAGCAGCATTTTTAAGCGTCGCCAATTATGCTACGGCGCAGGTAACTATTGGCGGTGGCGACCCGCCTAAGGCAGGCGCTATTCTGGATTTGAACAGCACGACCAAAGGCGGGTTGGCGCTCTCAAATGTAAGTCTCACCGACCTGAACACCATTCCCGTCGGTTTCCCCGGCATCAACAGCCCCACCGATGTAACTCCCGAGGTAAAGGCAAAACTCACCGGCGCTATCGTTTACAACATCAATTCTGACATTTGTCTGGGTGTCTATGTCTGGAATGGAAACCAATGGCGTAAGGTTGATAAGGATTATCAAGTTAAAGCGACCGGTAGCGGTGAACTGACAATTACGTCAGTAATTGCAAGCGAATGGGACGCTATTCTGGCGGGCGAAAATGTTAAGTTTGAGGTTATTGCGCCCGACGATGTACAGTTTTACAACTGGTATTTGGACGGTACTTATCTTGCAACAACCTCTGATCCGGAATATACATCGTATTTTCCGGTGGGCAGCCACACGATGAAAGTTGAGCTTGACAACTGTCTCACCCTTGCAGAGAGTAATTCGGTTGCGTTTTCTACTCACAATCTTTTTCCTGCTGCTATGCCAATCAGCGGCGGTGAAAGGTGGATTCGCATTTACGGTGGAGATATTTTTCCCTATGCAGCAACAACCGAGTATGTTGCACAGGACGATCTGGTGGCGCATTTCGACGGCATAAACAATACCGGAGCAGGAGACAAAAATCACGACTTTACTGCAACGGCTTGGAAGGATTTAAAGAACGAATTTTCAATTCAAAGAAGTACCGGCGATGGAATATGGTTGAGTAATGGCTTTCAGGCTTTGGATGATGATGAGTCTTTTCATAGCTCATTTTTTCCAGATACCTATCCTATTAACAATGAGTCCAGAACGGTTGAGGTGATATTCAGAACGCCGGAGGCTGCTTATATGTTTGAGCAAAAGCCAGACACTGAAGGTGGGGAACGAAATATATTTTGGTATGGAGGCACAGACGGGCAGCCGACCGGTGATAGGTTTGGCGTATTATATCGAGGAATAAAGAGAACCGCATGTGGAAGTGAAGAAGCCGACCAATGGATATTTTATGCCATTTTTACAAATTCAAACAATATGATGACATGTCTTTCCAGTACACCTTCATTGACAACTGCGAATACCATCAACACGGTAACATCAACTTATACGACCAGACTGAACAATCCTCTTACCCAATCATATATAAACAATTCTTTGGCTACAGTTGTAGAGAATGGCTCTGGGAGTCTTCAAACCGGTACAAACGAGATATCGATTTTCGGCTCTAATCTTAGCCATTCAACTATTCTGTCTATTCGTCTTTACAATCGAGTACTTGACAGAGATGAAATCGAGTACAACGCGGCGTTAGACCAGAAACGTTACCTTGCTCCGCCCACAGTAACGATAGGTGGCAGTCCGTGTACGAATGTAACCGTTTTGTCGCCCAGAGTTATTACCTGCTTAGCTCCGTCAGCAGGTTCTGCCGGAAAAGCAACTGTTGTAGTAGATAAAGCAGGAGGAGGTAATTTATTGACGTTGCCTGATGAATTTGAGTACCTGCCGTAGGTAGCCGTTATGAGTTCAGAAAACAGTAAAAGCCCCTCGCGGGGCTTTTTGTTTGGTTTTCGTGCGTTTCTTGGCTCTTGTTTCTAAGATGCGAGAAATTGCGTTTCTACATATTGAGATAGAAAGAGTGTGTGAGCGTTTTGTAGGCGTCGGTGTAGCCGTTGCTGTCTTCGATGATTAGCGTGTCGGATAGGACAGGGCTAGGCGTTCGTTCAAATCGCATTAACTGCCGCTTTACGGTTGCTGTCTGTCGGGTTTTTACGTGGGTTATGTGCGTCGGAAACAGTCCTGCAGAGCGTGCTGTCTGCACAAAGCAGGTTGCTTCTGTCGGCGGGAAAATTACATGCAGAGCGCCCCCTTTCGTCAGCAGCCTCTCGGCGTGTAAAGCCAGTTCGGCAAATGAAAGTGTGTCTGCGTGTCTGGCTTGCCGTCGTTGCGTGTCAGGATTTTTAAGAGCATTGACGAAAAAAGGCGGATTGCAAACAATGTCATCGAAGCATTCACAGCGCAGGGGGATAAACGTTTGCAAAGCTGCAAGCGTAACGTGTATGCGATTATCCCACCGAGATTGCGCCACATTCTCCATAGCCTGCTGCACGGCTTTCGGGTCAATTTCAATGGCGTCAATCAGCGTTTTCTCTGTGCGTTGCGCTGCCATTAGGGCAATAAGTCCCGTTCCCGTGCCAATGTCAAGCAGATGTTTCGGTTCATTAATTCGACACCAAGCGCCGAGCAGAACACCGTCAGTGCCTACTTTCATACCACACTGCGACTGTTCAACGGTAAACTGTTTAAAACGAAACATGGACAGTCAACGTTTATTCCGGAAAAAGAGTTGTAGCAATTCGGCAGCTTCGCCTGCAAGGATGCCACCTTCTATGACTGTTTTAGGGTGTAATGCCTGAGGCGCATAGCGACTGAATCCCCGTTTTACATCGGCTGCGCCATACACAATTCTCCCCGTCTGTGCCCATCCCAGAGCGCCTGCGCACATCACGCACGGCTCCAGCGTTACATACAGCGTGCAGTCGGTAAGGTATTTTCCGCCGAGAAAATTGGCGGCAGCAGTGATAGCCTGCATCTCGGCATGAGCGGTTACGTCGGTAAGCCGTTCCGTCAGATTGTGTGCGCGTGCCACAATACGCTCTCTGCACACCACAACCGCCCCCACAGGCGTTTCGCCCAGAGCAAATGCCTTTTGCGCTTCCATGAGCGCCTGACGCATATAGAATATGTCATCCATTTGTGTGAGGAAAGAGGTATTTTATAATGCCGAAGCGCCGCCAATAATGTCAAGCAGTTCGTTGGTTACAACCTGTTGCCGTGTTTTGTTGAATTGAACGGTGAGTTCCTGAATCAGGTCATCGGCATTGTCGGTGGCGGTTTGCATAGCCATTGTACGTGCGGCGTGTTCCGAGGCAGTGGCATCAAGAGCAGACGCAAATAAACGTGCATTAAGAACCGTCGGAATAAGATTTTGCAGAATCTCCTCTTTCGAGGGGTCAAAGATATAATCGGATGCAACTGCTCCGGCAGACTGCGCAGAGGTCAAATCGAACGGCAAGAAACGTTGCCGCGTGATAATCTGTGTTCCTACCGACTTGAAATGATGAAAGAGCAACACAATTTCATCCAGCTGTCCGGTTACGAATGTTTCGATAAGCCTGTTTGCCAGCGTCTGCACAGCAGCAAATGCGGGGGACGCCGCAATGTCCTGAAACGTCCCCTGCACAGGAATTTGTTGTTTTAGAAGATAGTCTTCTACTTTTTTCCCAACGGGAAATACGGCAATATTTTCAGCGCCAAGATGCAGATAACTGTTATAAACCTGCTTAAATTCCTTGATAACGGTAGCGTTGTAAGCGCCGCAAAGCGTGGCGTTGGACGAGAACAATACTAATCCCACACGCTTTACTTCGCGAGGAAGAACAAATGGCGATGAATAATTGAGGTCGGCAGCAAGCAGATTGGTGAGAATAGCATCAAGTTTCTTTTGATAGGGTAAAAAACTGTGAATAGCCGTCTGTGCCTTATGCAACTTTGAAGAGGCAATCATCTTCATAGCCGCAGTAATCTTCCGCGTACTCTTTACCGACCCGATGCGTATCTTTATCTCTTTAAGCGATGCCATATTTCCTGTTTTACAAGCGTTATTTTATCCGATATTGCGCCGTCACACTCTGAGCGACTTCGCGCAGAAGCGTTTCAACTTCCGGTGTGATAGCGCCTTTTTTAAGCACATCAAGCACGTCCGACTGATGATTGAGTTCAAGATGATTCAGAAAATCCGCCTCAAATTCATCTACCTTGTCAAGAGGCACGTGGCGCAACAGTCCGTTTGTGCCGCAGAAAAGGATGGCAATCTGCTTCTCCACAGGCACGGGAACATATTGCTGCTGTACCAGCAGTCGGGTATTTTTCTGTCCCTTGTCAATGGTCATAGCCGTTACGGGGTCCATATCGCCGCCAAATTTGGTAAATGCTTCGAGTTCGCGGTATTGTGCCTGGTCAATTTTGAGTGTTCCAGCCACTTTTTTCATCGCCTTTATCTGCGCCGACCCACCTACACGCGACACCGAAATACCCACATCAATAGCAGGACGCACGCCCGAATTGAACAGATTGACATCAAGAAATATCTGTCCGTCGGTGATGGAGATAACGTTTGTAGGAATATATGCCGATACGTCTCCTGCCTGTGTTTCGATTAGAGGCAACGCCGTGAGTGAGCCACCCGCCACCACCTTACCTTTGAGGCTTTCGGGGAGGTCGTTCATCTGCTCGGCAACCTCCTGCTGTTCGATAATCTTCGCAGCTCTTTCCAGCAGACGCGAATGAAGATAGAAAATATCTCCCGGATAGGCTTCACGTCCGGGCGGGCGACGCAAAATCAGCGACATCTCGCGATAGGCAACCGCCTGTTTGGAAAGGTCATCGTAAACCACTAAGGCATGCCGTCCCGTATCGCGGAAGAATTCTCCAATGCTCGCCCCTGCAAATGGAGCGTAATATTGAAGCGCTGCAGGCTCGGCAGCCGTTGCTGCCACCACAATGGAATATTCCAAAGCGCCTTTTTCGCGCAACAGTTCCACCAGATTGGCTACGGTCGAAGCCTTTTGTCCAATGGCAACATAGATGCAATAAACAGGGTCGCCGTCAAGAAAATTTTGGCGTTGATTAATAATGGTATCAACGGCAATAGCAGATTTTCCCGTCTGACGGTCGCCGATAATCAGCTCGCGCTGTCCGCGTCCAATGGGAATCATCGCATCAACAGCTTTTAAACCCGTTTGTAATGGTTGCGTAACCGGCTGACGGAAAATAACCCCCGGCGCCTTGCGTTCAAGAGGCAACTCAATGAGTTCTCCCAGAATGGGACCCTTGCCATCGACAGGCTCTCCAAGCGGATTGATGACACGCCCAAGCATGCCTTCTCCCACTTTGATAGAGGCAATACGTCCTGTCCGTTTCACGGTGTAACCCTCCTTGATATGCTCCGAGAAGCCTAAGAGTACCGCTCCTACATTGTCTTCTTCAAGGTTCATAACAATGGCTTTGTCGCCATTGTCAAATTCGAGCAGCTCGCCGGCTTCGGCATTATCCAGCCCGTAAATGCGAATAACGCCATCGCCCACGCCAAGCACCGTTCCTACCTCTTCGAGTTGAACACTGTTGTTTATGGATTCAAGTTGGCGTTTCAGTACTTCCGAAACTTCGCTCGGTTTGATATTTTCAGACATAAAGTCGTTACAAGTTATAATTAATTATGGATTACATACGTTGTGGCGCAAAAAATGCCGAACTATCCCATTCGGCTGTTTTCCACCTCAAACTGTTTTTTGATTGTTCGTAATTGACGTTTTACACTGCTGTCAAGTCGATAGGTATCGAATGTCAGCACAAAACCGCCCTCTATTTGCGGTTCTACTTTTGTTGTCAGTTCAAGCGTTCCGTTAATCACCGTCTTAAAGATACGCTCCACACTTGCAATCACCTCCGCAGGCGGTTCGACTGCCGTAACAAGCATTCCTTTGACAATGTTTTTTTCCGTGCAATAAAGGCTCTCGTATTTCAAAGCAATGTTACGCAGCAACGTTTCGCGCCCATTCTTTATTACCAAATCAATAAACCGTTTATAGACGTCGTTTGGCTGCTCTACGGCAACGTAAAGCGTCTCTTTCTTTGTGGAAACGGGCAGAATCGGATTAATCATGATGGCGCTCAGTTGCGGCAATTCATTATAAACATTCACAAGCTGTTTCATTTGACTGTGGATGACCTGTTCAACGCCATTGTCTTTGGCAAATGCAAGCAGCGCCCGAGCGTAACGATTGGATATTAACGAGAGATTCATTAGGGATTAGGTTTTTGGTGTCAACGCCTCGTTAACCAGACGGTCTATCATTGAGAGTTGTGCCGGTGTGGTGTCCAGCGATTGGCGCAACACTTTTTCTGCTACATCAACGGAGATTTCCGAGATTTCACGGCGCAGGTCACGCATTGCCTGCTGCTTCTCTATCTGTGTCTGACGGCGGAAAGACTGCAACTCTTTCATCCCCTCAACCTTGGCAATATCGCGGGCTTCGGAAACGATGCGGTCGCGTGTCTCGGCTGCCTGACGAAGAATTTTTACCTGCTCGGCTTTCGTTTCCGACATCAACTCGTCGCATTGCTGCTCAATGGCGGCAAAACGCTGATTGGCTTCTCCCGCCGCATCCAATGACTCTTGAATGTAATTTCGACGTTCTTCTACCATTTTGGTAATAACCGGAAAACCGAATTTTGCCAACACAAAGAAGACGATACCAAACGAAAATAGCATCCAAAACAACAACCCAAAATCAGGTGATAAGAGCATAATCGGCTATTTTTTATCTGACTGTTATTAGAGGATAAATCCGCAAACCACTACTGCAAAGAGGGCAACGCCTTCGATAAGTGCGGCGGCAATAATCATATTGGTACGGATGTCGCTTGCTGCATCCGGCTGTCGGGCGATGCCATCCATGGCGGAACCGCCGATTTTTCCAATACCGATACCTGCAGCGATGGCTGCCAAACCGGCGCCAAGAGCTGCTCCAAAACCTGTAAGACTTGCTGCTTCTGTTGCTACTTGCAATAAAATTGATGATAACATAGTTGTTTATATTAAAATTAGTACCTAAAAAAATTCTGATTATAAATTCTGTTTGTCTGACAAGGCGCTATTTCATAATCTCTTAAAACCGAAATAACACCTGCCCTGCAATGCGCGGCAAAGGTAATACATTTTAGTGAATAACGAATAGTGAATAGTGAATAATGTTTTTTTAGAGTTTAGAGTGTAGTTATTAGAGTGTAGTTTTTAATAAAAAATATTTTTGCGTGCTTGTGCCGCAGGTCGCTGACCTGCGGTTATGAAAATAATGTCCTTTCAGGACTACTCACTACTAACTACACTCTAATAACTAATAACTAAAAAAGCCCCCATTTCTGGAGGCTTTTTGGTTGTCTGAACTCCTATTCAGTTGTTTATTGATATTTAAATTCATTTTCCAGCAACAGAATTCGCGAAGAATCCTCTGCACTTATCACTTCAACATTCACTGTTGTTCCTGATGTGCCTGCCGGAGCTTGGCACGTAATAAGTCTGTCCGAATGAACGACTACATTCGTACACTGCTTGGGGCCTATCTTTACGATGGGCGTAGCGGCAAAGCGGAGCTTATCTACTTTGTAATTAGCGAGAATTTCGTCAGAGGACAACGTCTTGTTATAAATCCGAATAGAGAATATCTTGTTGCCGCGGGAATAATGTACAGCACCGTTTGCTGCTGGTACACACTCATCATTTGTATTGTTTGCCACAGCGAGACCAATATAAAACGACCCGCATCTTGCCGTATTCTTATTTGTTTTGTTTCTGCAATTATAGGTTAGGGGATCGTCACAATGGTTGCCAATATATTCTATTGAAGTGGTTGTGCCGTTGTAATAAAATATACGATTATTCGGACTTGCCGATGCGTCGTTATCGTATGTAATAGCGATATTTTTAATAGAGTTTGCATTAGCGTCTGTAAACCTAACATCTATATCATTAGTCCACCAGAAATGTCGAAAGCTGGGGGTTGTGGGGTTAATTGAGTTGTTGGCCCAAAGGAACCCTAATGAGTTGCTTTCGTTAACTGTAGATTGCTTCCCCCAACCTACAAATCCTCCCCGTGGAGAGGTAAGTTTCGACATGTTGAAAACGGATTCGATGGTATAATTATCGTTATCAAACGGCAGGTTCGGCATAATATCAGAAAGCGCATTCGCTGCTGTAGGGTCGGCAGGTACTTTGGCAAAATAGCAATAGCCGCCTAATAAAAAACCGTTATCTTCCCATGCAGAGTTGGCACACTCGGCTACACTTGCAGCGTTAGTGGCATCCCCGCGGGAAGTTCCGCTATGACCTACTCGCAGTGTTACGTCATAACCGTTATCGCTTAAATCTTTCCACACAACGGCATCGCTGCTGTGATTAGTATCACCAAGATTCTGATTGTCTATGCCGTCATAATGTACCACTAAACCGTCCTGTACATATTCGTCTGTTGTTGCGTGCGGGAAAGCGCCAGCACTAAGAATGTGAATCAAGCCACCGGTAGCAGCTGGCAGGGAGGTTGGATAAACGTTTCTTGCGTTGAATGTAATATTGCTCTCCGAAAGAGACAGACAGTTATCAAGCACAACTTTCATCGTGTGGCTACCTACCGGAAAATTCGATGTATATTCCGGCGTTGTGGTTGTTGCAAGATAAGTATTGTCCTCATACCAGTTGTAAAACTG
>JAISXJ010000045.1 GCA_031270565.1 Prevotellaceae bacterium | reverse complement strand
TTTCTTTAATGTAGTTTACAAATTTCATTACGTTAAACTTTTTACATTACACAAAGCGCCATTAACAGGATGTTTGCCAAACTGATAGGCATAAGTATTTTCCATTCCAGCTTAAGCAGCTGGTCAATTCGCAGGCGCGGGAACGACCACCGAACCCACAGCGACATAAATACGCATATCGCTACCTTGCCTAAAAACCACAGCACAGGTGGAATATAATCCATCACCTCGTTGAATCCGTCCCAGCCCGGAATGTGGAGCGGCATCCAGCCGCCTAAAAATACGGTGGTGGCAATGGCGGCAATGATGAACAGATTCAGATATTCGGCTAAATAGAAAAAGCCAAATTGTATGCCGGAATATTCGGTGTGGTATCCTGCCGTCAACTCAGATTCGGCTTCGGGCAAATCAAAGGGACCGCGATTCGTTTCGGCATGACCCGCAATCAAATAGATGACAAACGCTATCAGCGCCGGAACATGCCCTTTGAAAATAAACCAGCCGTCAGCTTGCTGTGCAACAATCTCGGAGAGTTGCATCGTCCCCGACAACACCACAATGGTCAGCAGCGACAAACCCGCCGACAACTCATAACTGATAAGTTGCGCTCCGGAACGCATAGAACCAATCAATGTGTATTTGTTGTTACTCGACCACCCCGCCATCAGGATGCCAACCACCCCGAGCGACGAGACCGCCAGCAGATAGAAGATGCCAATATTGAAATCAATGGCGTGCAGCCCCTTGTCAAACGGAATGGCGCCAAAAGTGAGCAACGATGCCAGTATCACCAGCACCAGCGCCAGAAAAAACAGCAATTTATCGGCACGCCTAATCCAAATCAACTCTTTGAGCAAAATCTTTACCATATCGGCAACACTCTGCAACAACCCAAAAGGTCCCACACGATTAGGACCTAAACGGCACTGGAAAAAGGCGCATATCCGCCGTTCTACATAAATCAGTATCAGGGCAAGAATGCAATAGGCAGCCAGTATGGCTAAACCGATTAGCACAAATTCAATGACCAGCGCCCAGCCGTCGCCCAGCGCCGAACGCAATCCCTGATCAATCCACTCTGTTATTATACTCAAATGAAACATACGATTTTGTTTTATCTGTCAATACAAGGTATTACATAATCCAACGACCCGCCAACCATCATCAAATCGGCAATCTTCTCCTCTATCACCGTGAAAGGTAAACAGTTTACCAGAGGCAAGCTCGGAGAACGGAACTTTATCCGGTAGGGCGATTTATCGCCTTTACTGTTGATATAGACGTCATATTCTCCGCGAGCGTTTTCTACACGCTGTGTAAATTCTCCTTCGGGCAGACGGATGACAGCCTTTGTTTTTGCCGCATAAGCGCCTTCGGGAATGGCATCCACCAACTGCTCTATGATTTTAAGCGACTCCTCAATCTCATCCAGACGCGCCATATAGCGGTCGAAAGCAGAGCCGCCCTGCCGAATCACCTCATCGAATTTGGCGTGAGAATAGGCTGCGTACGGTGCAATTTTCCGCACATCATTCGACCAGCCCGACGCCCGTCCAACGGGACCGGTTGCCCCAAGAGAAATTGCCTGTTCTTTGGTTAAACACCCGACATTCTTCATACGCCCTCTGGCTATCGGATTGCCGGTGAAAAGAAGATGATGCTCTTTGAGCATGGCACGCATATAGGGAATAAATGCCTTTACACGACGTTGAAAGTTCGGATGAATATCATCCTTAACGCCGCCAATGACACTGTAATTCACCATCAGGCGACCGCCCGACGTCTCCTCGAAGATGTCCATAATCTTCTCCCTGTCGCGCATACCATAAGTAAACGCCGTAATTGCTCCCATATCCATACACATACAACCCCAGCCGAGCAGATGAGAGGCTATGCGCGTCAATTCGTCAATGATGGTGCGAATGTAGTGTGCACGTTCGGGAACGTCCAGTTCCAATGCCTTTTCGCAGCAGAGACACAGTCCGTGCCGGTTGATTGTTCCGGAAAGATAGTCAAGCCGGTCGGTTAAATGGAGAATTTGAGGATAGGTATAACTTTCGCTCATCTTTTCGATGCCGCGATGAATGTAGCCGAAGTTCGGGTCTATGTCTTTGATAATCTCTCCATCCAACGCCACCCGCAAATGCAGTACCCCGTGAGTAGAGGGATGCTGAGGTCCAAAATTCAGCACATAATCGGTAGTCTTAAAACGCTGACTAATGGTTGTAACCGGCTTACCGTCATGGATTTCAATCTTCCGGATGCGCTCCATGTCATCAATTTCTTCATTGTCGTATGGTATGGGATTGTATGCGGGGTCGGCATTGTAATCCTTGCGCAACGGATAGCCGTACCAGTCAGAACGCAGGAACAGGCGGCGCATGTCGGGATTGTTAATAAAACCGATGCCGAAAAAGTCGTAAACTTCCCTTTCATACAAACCTGCAGACTGCCAAAGGTCGTGAACGGAATAGAGTAACGGATTGTCTCTGTCGGGGGTAGTGGTTTTGAGTTCGATAATGGATTGCGGACTTTGTGAGCTGTTCAGGCGATAGATGACGCCCAAACTGTCGCCGAAATCCATGCCGACAATATCTATCAGGAAGTCGAATGGTATATCCCACTCATAGCGCAGAGCGCGTGCCGTTTCGTAGAGATGTTCACTGGGAACGGCAACCCTCAGGAAATGGTCTTCACCATCCACCTGTGCAAAACCAAGTTGCACGAGTTTCTGTTTAATGCTTTCCATCGGTATTTGCTTCTATTAATGTTTCTATTCTTTTTGCTGTGGGTTGTTTGGGCAGAGAGAAAAACTCCTGCAATTTTATCTTACGCGCCAGTTGCATCATACCATATATAATTGCGTCCGGACGGGGCGGACATCCCGGCACGAAAACATCTACGGGTATTATTTCATCCACACCCAATACGGTGTGATAGGAACTCTTGAAAGGTCCTCCGCTAATGGCGCAACTGCCGACGGCTATAACATATTTCGGCTCTGCCATCTGATCGTAGAGACGTCTGAGAACCGGCGCCATTTTATGGACGATGGTGCCGAAAACAAACACCACATCTGCCTGACGCGGTGAGTTGCGGGTTACCTCCCAGCCAAACCGCGCAAAGTCGTAACGGGGAGCGCCCAGACTCATAAATTCGATACCGCAGCAACTGGTTGCAAATGTCAGAGGCCATACGGAATTGGAGCGTCCCCAGTTGATTATCTCATCTAATTTTGCAACTACGACGTTGACGCCGTTATCTCGCAACTCGGTTACATACGCTTCAAGGTATTCATTATCCTTGAAATCGTCGTATTTAAGTCCCTTAATCTTTAGCTTTTTTACATCCATCTCAATATTCTTTTTTTCCAGGCATACGCCAGACCTAATGTTAGTATCACCAGAAAGAACGAAACCAGAATCAACCCTTGAACGCCCAAATCTCGCATTATAACTGCCCACGGGAAAAGCAGAACGGTTTCAATGTCGAATATAAGAAACAATATGGCGAAGAGATAATACCCTACCCTGAATTGAATCCATGTTTCGCCACGAGTGGGGATACCACATTCGTAAGGTTCGCCTTTTAAAGGATTGGATGACCATGGCGCCAAAAGCTTCGCAATTAACAAAGCAGCTATCACCATGACGACAGCCGTTATCAAAACGACAAGGAAGACAGCAGAATTACTCATAAACAGATTGATGGCATTTATTAATAAATGGCTAATAATGTGTGTGTTAATAAAATCAGACAGTGTATTAACTGACGCTGCAAAAGTATAAATAATAATTATCTCTGCAAGTATTAACGGTATATTTTTTTTTATCCTGCAAAAAAAAGCGATATCGGCTAATACCGCAACATCTTTCGTTCTCGTTTTTTATTATTCACTATTCGTTATTCGTTATTCACTAATAACTACACTCTAATAACTAAAAACTATAAAAGCCCCTCGCGGGGCTTTTGTTTTGTCTTGGGCGGAAACTCTTATTCTTTTACACACCGCACGCTAAAGCCGCTCGTACGTTCAGATCTGAGCGTGCTGCTCGTGCTGCTGGAGATGCTCTGGTAACGAGCGCGGGTGTCGTTAACTGTACTGCTCCAGTAGAACCCGTTTGTGCCGAGATAGGTCATCGGACCTCCTTTATAGTCGCGGTACCCGGAGGCAGGAAGGAATAAGATAGGCTCGGGAGCAGCAGCTTCGTAAAGGTTTTTTGTACCGTTTTTATAATCGGCAGCTGCAGCATCATCCCAGTCAGCTGTTTTGTAAACAGCGATACCGCCTAAATTGCCTTTAGTATTAGTCCAGCCACTCTTGGATGCTACACCTCCCTTTACAGGTACCCAGGTTAAGGGGGCGCTATAAGGAGTGGAGGTAGACGTACCGGTAGAAGATGTCAAAGTAATGCTGCCACCGGCAGTACCCGGATCGCCGTCGTAATTCATAAGCCGTTCCCATTCGTCCTGAGTAGGAACGCGCCAGCCGGCGCCCATTGAGACACAGGGATTGTTGGCGGGAACTGCCCAGTCCGTGTTTTGATAGTATTCTCCGTTGTAAAGAACGCCACCTTTATCAATTCCATCAGCAGCAAATGTACCATCAAGAGCAAAACCTCTGCCGTTACCCCAAATATCATCCTTTTGGGGACTGCGCCAGTCGAAAGGAGCTACGTCTGCTTTAATTAAGTGTCCGTATTTTTGGTTTGTAGCATCTTTAGCGTAAGCTCCTCCCGTATCATCAACAACCTGTCCGGTGACACCATCCAAACCGCTTGTAAGCGCTCCGGCTGTTGCATAAGGAACAGCATCCCCTTTTTCGTGTCCGTCAGCGACACGTCCCCACTGGTAGTGGTCACCCCAAACATTATAAGCCTCGTCAAGGGTGCAGGAAGCAAGATATTTAATCTGTCGTTTTGCCGGACTGAGATCATCATAACCTATACCACTTAACACGGAAAGGTCAGCTCCAAGATTGTACGGGGCAAAGGTCAGGGAATATACAAGTGTGCTACCGATTGAGTTCCATCTGTTGCCGTCCCAGACAAAAATGCCTTTTACCCCCCTATCAATAGTGTTCTGTTCAGATACTTCCAGTTTGAAAGCTGCATTTGCTGAATTGTTGTAAACGATGGCGCCTATAAAATCGGCGTTTACATCGTCATTATCTCCTGCAGTAATGCCCGGAAAGAGATTAGTACCGGTTGGAATCTTCTCCAAATCGGGAATACTTACATTCGACAGCGCCAACCCGCCTTTAGTCGTGCTGTTCAAGTCAAGGATAGCTCCTGCTGCGGGCGGCTCGCTACCACCGATAGTTACCTGCGCCACAGAAAAAGAAGCGACGCTTAAAAGTCCTGTGATAAGGACTGGGAAAAGAAAAGTTTTGAGTTTCATAATAGATACGTTTTAAATTAATTAATTGATAGATATAGTAATACATAAATTAAGTTGTCAGTTTTTCGCGCTTTTGTGTTCTCCCGCCAAAGCGGGAGGATGCAATAAAACACAGCGGCAACACCTCCGAAAATTCCGGAAAGTTGCCGTTACAGATGTATATGGCAAAAAGACGCAAAAAAATTTCGCGCTGTTAACTGTCAAATGGAAAAAGTCTGAGAAATTGTTAATCCCTTGAATACAAGGAGTTAAGGCGAATGCAGGGGGGGGGCTTTTGTAACGAGCTTACTTTTAGCCGGTTGAACCGTCTAATCTGAAAAAATGGTGAATATGGAATACCAGATGCAAGCATAGTCCTAATTTGATTTTAGTAGTGTTTAAGAACGGGGCAAAGATAATACTTTTTTAGTTATTAGAGTGTAGTTTTTAGAGTTTAGTAAATTGGCTACGCCGAACGTTGTTTCGTATAATCTGTGTTCTGTTTTTTATTTTTGAACACTGATAACGCAGATTAGACACGATTTTCACAGATAAAAATCTTGCGTCTATCTGTTAAATCTGTGTCATCTGTGTTCTGTTTTTCCTTTGATATTTATGTCCTAACGGGCAAAAAACTACACTCTACACTCTAAAAACTACACTCTGATAACTGACAACTATTTTTTTCGGATAATACTCAACCCGTCGCGAAGCGGAATGATGAGCGCTTCAACGCGCGAATCCTGCGCGACAATGGCATTGAAGTTCAGAACGGCGCGTGTCTGCCTGTCGCCGTGCGTGAGATTCTCTACGACTTTCTCTCCCCAGAGTGTGTTGTCGGCAAGGATGAATCCGCCTGCAGAGATTTTGGGCATAAGCGCCTCGTAATATTCCCGATAGTAGCGTTTGTTACCGTCAATGAACGCCATATCAAACGTTCCCTCCAGCGTCGGAATGATTTGGATGGCATCCCCAATATGGAGAATGATACGTTTTTCGTGTGGAGATGTTTTCAGGTTTGAACGGATGGTGTCTTCCAGTTCGTCGTTGATTTCTATGGTGTGCAGGCGTGCGTCGTCGGACATCCCAGCAGCAAGCCACAGTGTGCCGTATCCGGTGAAAGTTCCGATTTCAACAACCTGTTTGGGACGTATCATCCGACAAAACATCTTAAGCAGACACCCCTGTGTGTATCCCGAAATCATACGCGGATTCATCATTTTGACGTATGTCTCGCGGGCAATCCTTTTCAGATAATCCGGCTCGGGCTGCGAATGTTGGAGAATATAGTCGTCTAATGAACGTTGCATCAGTGGTAGGTCAGTTGGATTAAATCTTCCTTGCGGAAAATGGTTTCAGCGATTTGCCGTAATTCTTCGGCGGTAATGCACGCAATTCTTTCGGGCAGCATCTTCGTTTCCATCTCCGTACATCTGTTGAGATGCAGAAACGACCGCGCAACAGTCAGGATTCTATTCTCCCTGTTTTGAGCGGCAATAAGAAACTGACCGGCAAACTGTCGTTTGGCAGTTGCCAGCTGCCGTTCCGAAAGCGGATGCGCCGCCAGCTGACAGAGTTCACGGTGGACAAGTTCCAGACAGCGCCGCCGGTTTTTATTGTCGCACCCAAAATAAATATGCCACGCGCCGGTGTCCGAATAGGGCGAAAGAGATGAATCGATGGTGTATGCCAGTCCGTTCTTTTCACGAATAGAGAGATTCAGGCGACTGCCCATACAGGGTCCTCCCAGTATATTGTTGAGCAGAATCAGCGCCGCTCTCTTTTCGTGCCCCAGAGGATAGGCGCGATTTCCGAGCATACAGTGCGTCTGAAAAGTCTCTTTCTCCCTGAGCACAATTTGCGGAACAACAGGCGGAGGCGTTTCGCGTGTGAAAGAGCGTCTGGTGGCGGGACATTGAAAATATTTCTCCGCCCACCGTATTAGCTTTGTCTCCGGTATTTCACCGGTTGCGAAAAACAGTATCTGGTCGGTGGTGTAACAGCGGCGCACAAAATCGGACAGCATGGCAGGGGTGAACTGTCGCAAACAACTCTCCTGTCCCAAAATATTCCGTCCAACAGACGAATTGGCAAAAAGGATGTCCTCATAATCATCATAAATCAACTCCGAAGGCGCATCTTTGTACGACTGTATTTCATCAAGTACTACCTCCAGTTCGCACGACAGTTCTTTTGCCGGAAAGACAGAATGAAAAACCAAATCGCTCAGCAGTTCTATGGCACGTTCCGTAAAAGATGTCGGCACACCGGCGTAAATAAACGTTTCCTCTTTAGTCGTATAAGCGTCCAACTCTCCTCCGACCGATTCCAGACAGTTAATAATATGGCGGCTTTTTCGTTTTTCCGTCCCCTTGAAGAGCATGTGTTCCACAAAATGCGCCATACCATGCTCATGAACATATTCATCTCGCGTACCCGCATTGATGGCGAAACCACAATAAACAACCGGCGATACATCGGGAAGATGTACCAGCCGGATGCCGTTATTTAGTGTATGTATATTCACGTGAATATGTTACAGGTTAATTGACAAGTTCATCAATTGTGTAAATCAGCCTGTCTATTTCAATGTCGCGACCGACAATCGTTCCCTGCCGGTCAATCAGGATGGTGCAAGGAATGCCGCGCACGCCATAAGCGGCGGCTGCCGGTTCCTGCCATCCCTGCAGGTTGGAGAATTGTTGCCAGATAACGCCTTCACGCGCCGTAGTGTTCGCCCACGCCGACTTGTCACTGTCGAGCGAAATCCCGATAATGGCAAACTTATCGGCGGGATAGCGACTGTTCAGCGCCTTCATTTCGGGGATGGCACGCCGACACGGACCGCACCACGACGCCCAGAAATCAAGCAACACAACTTTTCCCCGTCCAACAAACTGAGAGAGCGATACCTTTTTCCCGTCAAGCGTAAAACCGGACACATCGACAAAGGGTTTGCCTTCGGCGGTAGCATCAAGGGTAGCCAGCAAGGCTTTGTATTGCGCAAAAAGGTTTCCATTCCTGAACGCACTGCTTAGCTGCGACAACAGCAAATCAATATTCTCTCGGGAAAGATAATAACTGTTGCTCTGAAAAACATAATCGGCTAATGGCGTGCCGATGCAGGATTGAATCATCGCAACAATAGCCGTTTCGATGGAATCATTGATAAGATTCATCTCCGTTTCCCACCCATTATACGTTTCCGACGTCAGTGCGCCGGCAACCTTGATGGCGTTTTTATGTTCCACCCACCGGTCGGCACGGAGAGACAATTGCTCCAGCCTGTGTGAGAATGTCGCAAAAGCATCGTTTGTTTTACTGCCGGTAACGGTTGTGATAGCGGCGGTATCTGTGTTCAGCGTCAATTTGCCGTATTCGGGAACGAAAGGCACGGGAGGTGTCTCCACATCAGTCAGAATAAAGTAGAGCGCCGCCGAATCGGGCACATCGCATCGAATATCGAAGCGATGTGCAATCACCAGAGCGGAATCTAACGGTTCAAACTGACTGTTCCAGATATAAACAAAAGAACTGTCGGGAATGTTTTCGGGTAAATAGCCCACCAGACGAAAAGAATTTCTGTCTGTACAAGCAACCATAGCAAGTACGGTTGCAATAAAAAGAATGAAATGTTTCATATTATTATTATGTGATTAAAAACTGTGTCGACATACTGCTGACGACGGTGCAAAGGTAGTTCTTTTAGTTATTAGTTAGTAGAGTTTAGTTTTTAGAGTTTAGTAAATTGGCTACGCCGAGCGTTGTTTCGTATAATCTGTGTTCTGTTTTTCTATTGATATATAAGCCGTAACCGGCTAATAACTACACTCTAATAACTAAACTCTAAAAACTACACTCTAAACTCTAAAAAAAAGTATTATCTTTGCCGCCGTTTCGTGTAACCGCTGACAGGAGAAGAGAAGCCTGTGAATGTTGCACTAATATTTATCCTAAATTATTTATTATAATGGATTTAATAAAGATTGCCGAACAGGCATTTGCCACAGAAAAGAGTCATCCTGCCTTTAAGAGCGGAGATACTATTTCTGTTTCCTACCGTATTCGTGAGGGAAACAAGGAACGTGTACAGCTTTATCGCGGTGTGGTGATTAAGATTGTCGGGCATGGTGTCAAGAAACGCTTCACGGTGCGCAAGATGTCGGATAACATTGGAGTAGAGCGTATTTTTCCATTTGATTCGCCGTTTATCGACAAGATTGAAGTGAACAAGGTGGGTAAGGTGCGCCGCGCCAAACTCTACTATCTGCGTGCGCTTACAGGCAAGAAAGCCCGCATTAAAGAGAAACGCGTATAAAGCGTTTTTGTCATGCAAAAAAGCCCCGCAAGGGGCTTTTGCTTTTTTTATGAACGGATGAGATTATAATGATTTCACACAACGCACGCTAAAGCCGAAAGCACGCATATTATTGTACGGGCTGATGCTGTTGTTTGTAAAGTACAGGTAATGAGCTTGTTTGCCCTCAACTGTACTGCTCCAGTAGCCCCCGCGGATGCCGGCATTGGTGAACACACCATCGACATGGCTGCGGTACGGGGTGGCAGGAAAGAAGAGGATAGGCTCGGGGGCAGCAGCGGCGTATAAGGGTCTGTTATAGTCGGGAGTGCCATTATCGTCAAAGTAACCATTGGCACCAATAGCAGAAGTCCAGTCAGCTGTTTTGTAAATTGCGTAACCGCCTAAATTGTATTGAGAATCAGCCCAACTATCACTTGCTATTCCACCTGCTACCGGTACCCAGGTCAAGGGGGCGCTATTGGGAGTGGTAGCCGTACCGGAAGAAGAAGTCAAAAAACTGGAGGCGACAGTACCAGGATTGCCGTCGTAATTACAAAGTCGTTCCAATTCGTCTTGAGTAGGAACGCGCCAGCCGTCGCCCATTGAGGCACAGGGATTGTTGGCGGGAATTGCCCAGTCCGTATTTTGATAGTATTCTCCGTTGTAAAGCACGGCGCCTTGATTATCACTCACCTGTGAAATCAAGCCTTCGCCGTTACCCCAAAGGTCATCCTTTTGGGGAGTGCGCCAATCGTTAGGAGCGGCATTCACTTTTATAAAGTGTCCGTGTTTCTGAGTGGTAGAATTTTTATCGTAATCACCGGTTACATAATCCTGTTTCACCTGTCCGGTGGCAGCATCCAAATCAGTAGTTCCAAGCGCTCCCTGATTGTTTGTATTTCCATCACCACCATAAGCAACAGCATCACTTTTTTCGTGTCCGTCAGCAGCACGTCCCCACTGGTAGTTGTCGCCCCAAACATAAACAGCATCAGCAGTGGAACAGGTAGCAAGATATTTTATCTGTCGTTTTGCCGGACTGAGATTTAGATAATCACCATCGTTAAATTTGGTAATATCAACTCCAAGATTGTACGGAGCAAAGATTATGGCATGTTCAGGCTCGCCAATTGTGTTCCATTGATTACCGTTCCAGACATAAATGCCTTTACCAAACTTGGCAACGCCAGCATCTTGAGACGCTATCTGCAATCCTTCATAAGTGTTGTAAACGATAGCGCCGGTGAGTTTTGCCTTTACCTCGTCAGTTACATCGCCGGGGATGGTGATGCCGGGAAAACCGACAGGAATCTTTCCTAAATCGGTAATACTCACGTTAGACAATTGCAGTCCGCCTTTAACTGAACTGTTCAAGTCAAGTATAGCGCCCGCCTTAGGTGCATCGCTACCACCAATCGTTACCTGCGCCGCAGCAAAAGAAGCGACGCTTAGAAATGCTGCTACGAGTGCAGCGAAAATAAATTGATTAGTTTTCATAAAAAACATGTTTTAAATTAATTGATAGATATAGCTGAAAATTAAAAGTCAATTGTAATAGCTCAGTCATTGCGAGTTTTATAGCGTTCTTTGTTTGTGTTTTTGCGGTAAAAATATTAACCCGCAAGGGGCGCAATAAAACACAACGGCAACCCTCCCGAAGCTTCCGGAAGATTGCCGTTATATATGTATATGGCGAAAAGACGCAAAAAAACGTCGCGCTGCTAAGTGTAAACTGAAAAGTTTTTAATAAATGATAAGCCCTTGAATACAAGGAGTTAAGGCGAATACGGGGGGGGGCTTTTGTAACGAGCTTACTTTTAGCCGGTTAAACCGTCTAAACTGAAAAAATGGCAAATATGGAATACCAGATGTAAGCATCGTTTTGTATTGATTTTAGATGTGAACTATAACGGCGGCAAAGATAATACTTTTTTAGTGAATAGTGAATAACGAATAGTGAATAATATTTTTTTAGTTATTAGAGTGTAGTTATTAGAGTGTAGTTATTAGAGTGTAGTTATTAGTTATTAGTTATTAGTTTTTAGTGAATAACGAATAGTGAATAGTGAATAGTGAACAGTTGTCCGCAAGGACAAAAAACGGCTTCCCCGACTGCCTTGCAGGCAGTCTGGGAAGCCAAAGGCAGGACTTTTTATCGTTTTCTAATTGCACAACGGGTATTCACTAATAACTACACTCTAATAACTAAAAACTACACTCTAATACAAGCGATAGCG
>JAISXJ010000033.1 GCA_031270565.1 Prevotellaceae bacterium | reverse complement strand
TCTGACAAACATTGAGTACAAAGATACGCCGGGTCACCCAATTTTCAAAACCTATTATTGAATATCAGATCGTTATAACAAAAATTCTGGATGCTTCTAAAAACCGAGGAAAACAGGAGAAACTACACAGTCATTCTCGATACTGAATTACGCCTCTTTTTAAATGACTGTTTTTTTTAATAGACAACACTTTTCAAAATCTTTGTTTCAGCATTTTGCGTCGTTACTTTTATCAGATAAACGCCTGCCGGAAGCTGCCTTGAATAGTCAGAACCTGTTTTAACAGTAAAGAATATCTTGCCGGTAATATCATAACAAGTTATCTCCGTCATCTCCTTTATATTGTTGATATTAATGGTCTTATCACTTGAATAAACCGTAATATCATCAAGGCTCGGAATAGTTGTGGAACTTGGTATGTATTGCAATTTGTTGTCAATCCACGCGATACGGGCGCTAATGTAATCTTTTACAATCTTGACATTGTTCGCATAATCACCACGTGCCCACATCATATGCGTATATTCATTCAGAATATTCCAGCGTTTAAAATTCAAATCCTGCGAAGCGTTCATTTGCGTTGCATAATTATCAACCACAGCGCCCAGCGCCTCTGCATTGATTTGTCCGCCGTTACGATATTGCGCCCAAGTATTCTTTATCTCATTTAACATATAAGAATCAGACAGCATACGATCTATAAACGCTTTGAAATCCCCTGCCGAACTGCCTCCGGATCTATAAACCCAGTCTGTTTTTCCGTTAATCGGGTATGTACGCTGATCATTTTCAAAGGCAATATCAAAATCCCAAACGGGACCGAAATAAAACTTGTCGTCATTGCGCTTTTTCGTCATATAAACGCTCCAGTACGTGTCCGTATTGCCGGAAAGTTCGCCAATCAAAAAGAGGCGCACAAAGGTCGGAACGTCAATATATTTGCGGTAACCATTTGTCGCGTCAGTATAATTGCTCGCAAAGACAGCAGTTTGCATGGTGTTAAAATGTCCTCTTATATAATCAAACTGTGCAGGCACAATTTCGTCATCTTTCGGATACTTCACGGTAACAGGCGTAGAGTGCGGATTGTTTGACGCAAACCACGAAATTTCCGTTTCATTACTGGCATAACCATCCACTTCAATAAGATAACCGCCCGACAAGTCAGGCAAGGCAACATCATCTTCATCCATCTTTTCCACGTCAACTCGACCTCCGGCAACTTCAATATGATCGCACAACTGATAAGTACCGACATATTCGCCGTTCAGCACCACGTCAACAGGGCGACCTGCCGGCGTGTAAGTCATTTCCATTCTGTTACTTATATCAAATGCTATCAAGTTGCGCATCAATGATTTATCTCCATAATTATTGATAAGCGTCCAGTTTTTTTCATTGGCAGGATTACCTAACAGCCGTGTTTTTTTATACAGTTTTACACGGTATGGTTTCTTAGGGAACCCCCAACTGGCATTGCCACGACCGCGAATATCAAGACTATCAGTGTGAAAATAATCTCCATCGATGACGGAAATAATCCCCTTTACATAATTTTCTTTTGAATCAATTATCTGATTATTAACTGTATGGATAGCAACTGTGGGCAAGCCAGTAATCTGTCCCACGTGCGAATTATCACCATCTGAGGGATAACCCCAAAATTCCAGCTCTGCCACATTGCAGCGCACATCGCGTCTGCCTATATAGCGCACGTAGCGATAACCTTTTGAACTGTTAACTGTCTGTGCAGAAAGTTGATTTTCGAGAGAAGCGACGGGTATAACACACAACGGCACGGCATCACCAAAATCGGGATTGTTAGCGCCTTCAAAAACGCCAAGCCTTACCCTGTCGGATTGCGTGGCACGCGGACACCATTTCACCTCAGTGATGACGTATTTTTGCCCAAGATCAAGTCCTGCCCAACCTTCATTGCGTTGGTTGGTAGCAAAAAATGTAGTAAAATCGTTATCGAAACAGTTAACGGCAGTGTTCACCGTTGTAGAGAGAGTTTCAGCACCATAGTCATAACACTCAGCAGTACCAATGACCGTACCTGAAAGTTTTACAGGCGTTTGTGCAACAAGCGCCATTGCAGCGGGCAAGAGCGCCACGCAGCAAAGAAAGTTCTTCTTCATTTTTTGATTCTAATTTAATTTGTTTTGTGAAAATATAAACTATTGCAAGTTGCTTTCAAGCAACTTGCAATAGTGATAGGGGCTAATAAATAGCTCTATTCAAATATCAAATCTACACGACGGTTAGGCAGATAATCTTTTGTTGGACCGGCAATGGCACCGTAACCTTTCACCAAAACGATGCGATCTTCCGGTATGCCATATTTTTTCACCAGTATATCCCGAACTGCCTTTGCACGCCGTTCGCTCAAACGCTGGTTTGAGTAACGTGGCGCACCCTGCTCGTCCGCATAACCGTGTATCTCCAACTTAACATCGGATTCAGCATACATATAACGTGCTATATTTGCCAAAACCGTATGAGAAGATGCGTTTATATCTGTTTTTGAAGTAGCAAAATAGATAGACGACTGGAATAGGTCTCCTACATATCCACCGGCATGAGCATAAGCAGGTGCAGGTGCATTACCAGAGCCACCAACATATCTGTCTCTACCGTCTCTGCCATCCTTTCCTGTTGTGGGGGCGGATGAGGAGGAGGAAGATGGGTATGATGACGGGGAAGAGGAGGCGGCTGCTGCAGAATCATCCGGAACAGCAGTTCCGAAGCTTCTCCTCTTTACAGGTTCTCCATATTCGTTTACAAAGGCTCCTGCCGGCGTATTCGGATGACGGTCACGAACATCCGGTACACCATCGTTGTCAGAATCACGAAGATTCTTTACGTCATCCTCCACAGTTTTTACACGTGGCTCAAGAACGTCAACTTTTTGTCCCAGTTCATCTACCTCATCTTGAACAGCTTGCACCTTATTTTCAAGTTCTCCCAAACGTTTTGTATTTTGCTTGGCTATAGCAGTACTTTCATCCTTACTATACTGACCTACAGACATCTCGCGTACATGTACTCTGTTCTTGCGAGAAGAACTGTTAATCTTCCAGCGCAAGCCAATACCTCCGTAGGCAATATTATCATCCCTATGCCCTGACCAACGCAAATCATACAAGTCCTGATGATGAACTCTGTATTCAGCATTGAGAAATATCGCCAGCCAGTCTGTTGCATTAAATTCTACCGTTGTACCAATCGGCAATGAAAAAGAACGACCTCTTTCCGACCATGGTATTGACTCAATTATTTCTGTTGTACCGGGAAGATAACCATCCACACTGTAAAAGGATGCTCCCACTCCAATATTAGCATACCAATTCACGATTTGAGGACGATGTCCGATAACCAGATTAAGCAGATCAAATGAAAGTCCGATCACTGCCTCATGATTGATACCACTAAAATCCAGAGCCGGATAGTTCCCTACACCGATATAAGATGGAATGGGTTTTGGTCCAATATATCCGGCATACTGGTTATACAAATATTCTACATACACACCCCAGTTCGGATTAACCGTATATTCTACATTCACTCCAAAAGAAAATTTTGGCTTACTGCGGGGCACCATAGTAAACATATCTTGTCGTTGGTCTCCGTCTAAAAGTCCAATACCTCCATGAACTGCTATTGACCAGTGATTGGCATTTGTGCGATACGCTACTGACTCAAGTGAAGAAGAGTCCGGCTCTTCTTTTTCTATACGGACTTGATATCTTGCAAAAACGGGAGCGCACAAAAGAAGTGCAAAGAAAAGTGTAAGTGCTTTTTTCATACAAAATAAATTTTAATTGTTATTAAGCCTGTAGCCTTATAGCATTTCATCAGCTATGTTGACTGTATAAAAATTTTTGTTAGTTACATTGTTAGTTTCTAAGGGCAATAGTTTGTTTCCCACAATAAGACAAATAGCGTGCCAAAGATGGGAAACAAACGTATTTTTAATTTTTTTTAATAATGCCACAGGTCTTGTTCAAAGTCAAGAATCTCTCCCTCAACACGATTTTGTTCCTGAAAGATAAAATCAGGGTTATCAATGTTATGGTCAATATCTTGCGCTGTAATATCATAATCCTTAATAATGTAGCTGTTAAACTGGCGACTGACCAGGAAATTATCAAAATCAACTAATGGAGTTGTATTTCTGCCGTTAATTTTGATAAACTCCTCTTGCAGGAAAGGACGCAAATCTCCGAATGGCACCCAGAAAAAGACGGATGTCCGCAGATAACCCTGCGCCTTGTCATTGTAGTTTTCATCATACAACGGGGCAATCGCCATAATTTTATTGTAAAACATTGATGTTGCCTTGTTAAAATACCACATCTCCTGAATGTAGAATTTTACAACTCCCGGAGAAACATAATTCACCATGTCGTAAATAGATTCCCAGCTATTCAATGAACTTGCCTGCAAAAATTCCTCTAAATCCAGTTGATTCTCAGGTGTAAACGGCGGGACAAATGTCTGTTCCGCATTTGACATCGATTTGTAGGGAGTCAGGGAACCATCCAGCACATGGGAAAAAATGATGGAAAACAAATTTTTCTGAGAACTTTCCGAAATATCCTCATAAGGAAAATAAAGTGGTCTGTTTTGGCGCTCGCGCAGGTCAATGACCCTCAGTACCATTTTCCTCCAGACAACATCATCAACCCGCGGATTGATTTCGATAACTTTTGCTCTCACATCTTCCAAATTTGTTTTAATGTGATTAAAACTTCCACGACTGTCAAACAGCAATTGTGTACTGTCGGGAGAAAGTTTTTCCTGAGCCTGCAAGGTATTCAAACCTGTGAAACAAGCTACTGCAATCAAAAAATAAATTCTTGTCCTCTTCATAACGTGACTATTTTTTTTATGTGTCATACGCAATTCGCCGTTTTTTCTCATATCCGGCATATTTTGTACGTTTGTTTATTTCTGTTTTTTTACGGTAATACAATTGAGGGATACGACAACGTAGTTGTTTTTGCTCCTACCACCTTAATTTGTTCAAATAAAACCCTTGTACCGGACTTGAGTTTCTTCAAAGAGTTTCTCTGACTTTCGGAGAGATTTGCTCCATTGGACAGAGATGGCGTATAACCGCTACGTCCATCATCCAACAACATGGTAAAACTTGCAACAGAGAATGATGCTTGCAATAGTCCGTCCGCATATTCGGCAACCATCACAGCGCCATCAAGATTGGCTCTTGTAAGTCTTATTTTCGATGTGTTCGGATTGTACAGTATAAAATTACCGTTGGCATCTTTAAATTTCAGGAATGCAGTCGGGTCGGGCAATGTGCGAACCCGAAATTTGGTTGCTCCCATACTGGCAGTTCTGCCGTCAACCGTTGCCGTAACCGAAATCACGACATCTTCATACGATTTTGGTTTACAGATATAAAGCCCGCTACCCGTCTTTTCCATTGTGGCATTGGGTGCGCTTGCCGTGATCTTGTCAGATGAAATGCCCGGTACAGAGATACTTATACGGTTGTTATAACCCATATAAACCACATTCATATCCTGATTGGCAATGGTTACGGACGGTGGTACAACGGTATATTGTTCATTAAAACTGTATGGGTCTTCCTCTCCTGTTATGGGATTTGTAACATACAGAACACCGGAAACATGTTGCTCACCAACAGAATGACAGTTCACCACATAAAGCCCCTCCAATTCTCTGGGCAGTTCCACACCATTACTAAATACGATTTTGGGTTTTGCTGTGGTATCCATCGCTGCAAGCACGATTTGCGCCTTGTACTGTCCACCCTGCACAACATTTTTCGATTCGGGAATAACCTTAGCTTCAATTTTATTCACACGGAAATCTTTGGCATCGGTCTGACTGGTGAAATATTGCAGCAATTCCGTTTCAGTTGAGCGAACATCTACCTGATATTTAGTCAACAAGGTTACAGCAGCCGAAAGTGGCATTGATTCGAAATGCCGAACCACCCACGATACACTTTGAGCCTTATCGGTGCTTACTTCTTCAGGTTCAGTAGAAAAGATTTTGTTGTACATCTCCACCTTATCTTTGCTATCTCTGTCATTTGCTTCAAACTGCGACTCAACAAAAACGCGAAATTCATCAATTTTCGTTTTCAGTTCGTCGCCATGTCCATGCGTAATACCGTAATTACTTGCGGCTTCGGTGTTATCCTTAGACTCAATTATCTTACCTTCCGGGTCAGCGCTACGTCCGTCAGCAATTCTAATCATCTCCACCTTGAAATTCTGGATATAATTATACAACTCGTCCGACCGTTTCCGCACTTCCTCAGCCTTGCTCAGCCATGGTCCTACTTTTTCTTTATTTTGATCATAAAGTTCTTTCAAACGATCGAATATGAGTTGATTTCTATTCCCTGTGGTTTCAATAGTGGTATCCAAACTCTGGTTTACCATCGTGAATCCTCGCAGAATATCCGCCGACACATTCAGCGCCAACATTGCAGTAAGCACCAAATACATCATTCCTATCATTTTTTGTCTCGGGGTTTCCGGACAATTCTTTGCTCCAGCCATTTATATTGTTTTTATTAAAATAGATACTCAGGCTTTATTAGCTACGGGTGGCATTAAGCATATTCCCGTAAATTGTATTCAAATCGCTGACCTGCTTAGTCAGTTTTTCGGTTTGCTTGCGATAGGCATCCATATCTTTTGCCGACTGGCTCAGCGCCGTCAGCAATGTTTCCAAATCAGTAGCCGCTGAAGACACTTTATCTGTCTGGGTATGAATAACCTGTGCCTGTGCCTGCACGCTCTGTGCCTGTGCCTGTACATTCTTCACATACAACTCATAAACCGTGTTAATGGCATTGAGACTGTTGTTGACGGCTTCCGATCTTTCAGCATACTTTTTAGTATCCGAACTTACAGCGTTTAAATTAGACGAAATGGTCTGATAAGCCCGTATTAAATCGTTTGAAACAGCGCCAAGATTTTGTTGTTTGGAAGCAAATGTGGCAGCAGCTTCAGAAGCTGTGCTTAAATTCTTTGTAAACTGTTCGGACGTTGTTGCAGCATTCGTGAGCGAAGAAAGATTTCCAGCCGTCTCGCTCAAATATTTAATACTGCTCTCAAGTTTTTTTGCATCATCGCCTTTCAGTACCGAAGAGCTGAAATCGGGAACTTTCGCATTAATCTCTGCCGGATTTTCCGAATCGGCAAGTAAGGCAGGAAAAAGATTTTCCCAGTGGTAACTCTTGTGCGGCTTTTCAAATACTCCGATAGAAAACAGGATAGCTTCCGTTATCATACCCGCAGAAAGGATTACACCTGCAAAATTCCAGTGCATAATTTTAAACAATGCGCCAATAATCACCACGGCAGCTCCAAGAGAATAGATTGCTCCGACAATGCGTTGTCCTACGGGTCCATTGTACCATACATTAAATGCAGATGGAGATTTTAGTTGTTTCGTTGACATAGTTTTGTGATTTTTTCAAGGTTTTTTGTAATACAATTTAATTCATTAATTCTGTTATTTACCTATGTAGCTGCGCACACAACGGAAACCGATACTGGCGCTACGGTGAGTCTGATATTCATAAAGACGATTGCCACATTGCAAAAAAGCTCCGATATCTTTCCACGACCCACCTTTAATGATTTTGCGTTTCAGTATTGCGGGGTCATTACGTCTTGATTTATATTCGTAGCTTGGATTCATATCAAGCGTGAACGTGTTTAATTCCTGATCATAAGTTGTACTTGTCCATTCGGCAACATTTCCGGCCATGTCAAATAAACCATAATCGTTAGGCTCAAAAGAGGCTACTTTGGTGGGAATCAAATAACCGTCTTCGGTATAATTTCCCCGCATAGGCTTGAAATTGGCAAGGAAACAGCCTTTTGTATCGCGTACATACGGACCTCCCCAAGGATATTGCGCCGAATGACGACCGCCACGAGCAGCATACTCCCACTCCGCCTCTGTTGGAAGGCGATAGTATTGGGCTGAGGGCAAGTGAGCTGATTCGTGCAAACACGAACGCCAGTTACAAAACGCTTCAACCTGATCCCATGAGACACCTACCACAGGAAACTCACCGAAACCGGGATGTGCAAAATAGTTTTGCATATACGGTTCATTGTAACTGTACGTGTATTCTGACATCCAAACCATTGTATCGGGATAGATGTTGATAATTTTTGTGCCAATCAACTCTCCACGGGAACGTAGCGGTTTAACCAATACCGTATCCCTGATACGCCCGTCTTCTCCTATCCATGCACTGTCAACGCGGATGATAGCCTGCGGGTTGTATCCGGCAGTATATGGATTAAATTCATTACCCGGAAGCATTCCCTGGTCGTAGTTAACCACTGTATATTTGTGGATCATTTTAAAGGCATTGAGTTGCTTGCCTTTTATCTTGTCGGCACCATAGAAGAACATTTCCTGCACTGCCGCATACTTTGCAAACTCAATATCATCATCTTCAGGATATTTAATATCCCATGGAACTTTTGTTTTCCAGTTCAGAACAGTATCCGGTTCTTCCTGTCCATAAGGATAAGCCAGCGAAAAATAACGTCCGGCTTCTTCCTCATCTACATTCGACAAATTACGCGCCAAATAGGTGCGAACAATAGAATCGCGCACCCAGTGAACAAATTGACGATACTCTCCGTTAGTGATTTCGGTTTGGTCTATCCAAAATGCATCTACAGAAACGGTTTTTTGTGTTGGTTGCATCGCCCAGGTGGCAGCCTGATCGTTCGATCCCATATTGAACGACCCGCGCGGCACAAACACCATTCCATAAGGTTGTGTCTCCTGCTTTGCCTTTCCGTACACACCAACTAAATACCCTTGATTCTTAGAGCATCCGGTAGCGCCGAGTACGATTGCCAATGCTACTACAAATAATAACGACTGTTTTTTCATAATTGTTATAAGATTCTAATGCTTTTATATGATCTATCTTTTTTTCTTACCAGAAAACTAAATTCATACGATATAAAAAATTCGTGAGACCCAAAACTATTTACCAAATATACGTTGGTCGGCAAATCAAAAGTGTATCCCATATTGAATCCCTTAAAAATTTCCATTCCCAACATCACCGAAACAGCATCTTCCAAACGGTAGCCCAAGCCACCCCAAAATTTCTCTTTATAGTTGAGTATCAGCGCTCCGTGAAACGTCCATGAACGAAAATCGGAAGCCCATAATAATGACGTCTTCAACTTGAAATTCGGATCTACAAAGCCGAAATCATACCCTCCATACGCCACCATATACTGTCTTATCTTGAACGACGCCCTTTCTCCTAACTCCACTTTCGGCGCTAACAGGTGACTTATTGCCAATCCTGTATGCCAACGTTCGGCGGTATACTGGGCGCCCAATCCCATATCGAATTTCACTCCCGACTGTGTGCCCATCGGCAACAAAATGTCATTTTCACTGTGGTATTCGCTCTCGACCATATGAACACTGTCGCCGTAACATATAATATTAACAAATCCGACATTCGTTCCCACAGACAAAACTCCTTCGTCAAACTTTCGCCGGTAAGCGTACTGAAAATTGATCTGCTGATTGGCAAAAATTCCAAACACATCGCTCAACAGTCCAATACCAATTCCGTGTTGTGTCGCCCCTATTGTCATAGGCGTGTGCGCCGAAACAACTGTAGTAACCGGAGCATTTTTAACACCAATCCACTGCAATCGCTGCAACAGAGAGGTCTGCATCAATTCACATTCTCCGGCAGCAGCCGGATTAACCATCGCGTGGTTGTACATATACTGGCTAATTTGTCCATCGAATTGTGCCCTAATGTACCCCAAAGGCGCTACACAGAACAAAATTTCGAGTGCAAATTTAGAAATAATATATGGTGTCGCAAACTTCACAAAACTACTATTCTAAGAGCGCTTCTTTTTTTTACAGTAGTCGTATAACTCAAAAAAAGACAAAAAATTGTGTTACTTCTTGTGCGACTACAGTTTTTTTTACATTTCAATACTCTTCTTCATTAAAGAAGAAATCTTCCTTACTCGGATAATCAGGCCAAACATCTTCGATACTATCATAAATGTCACCTTCATCTTCAATACCTTGCAAGTTTTCAATGACCTCTAACGGAGCTCCTGACCGCATAGCATAATCAATTAATTCATCCTTTGTGGCAGGCCACGGAGCATCTTCCAATTTTGAGGCTAATTCCAATGTCCAATACATAACGCATGCATCTTTATTTTACAAATCAGGAAATAATGCCTATATTTTTTCAGGCTGCAAATTTATTCCTTTTTTTTCTACTCTGGTCATTTTTTCCAAAAAAAATTTATCGAACTATCTTTTGCTGCCAAATATCGTGCAAAGGTAAAAAGAAAATCTGAAAGTCGATTAATATACATTGTCAATTGTTCTTCAAAAAAGGCATCTTCGTTAGCCAAAATGATGGCACGCTCTGCCCGACGGGCAACTGCCCTGCAAACATGACAAAGCGCTGACAGCTCATTATCTCCATAAATGATGAAATATTTAATCTTAGGAAGCTGCAAATCCAACTGATCAATAATCTCTTCCAAATCAATAATCCATTGCGGATCCACTTTAGCAGCATCAATCAACGGCTTTTCCGGGTCGCTGGCAAGTTGTGCTCCAACAGAAAAAAGAGAATTTTGAATAATAAATATCTGTTGCCGCTCTCTGTCGTCCGTTAATTTGGCTCGCAAAAGTCCCAAAAAAGAGTTTAACTCATCAATTGTACCGTAGGCGTCAAGCTGTTTATCGGATTTACAGACCCTTTTCCCTCCAACAAGAGTGGTAGTGCCTTTGTCTCCCGTTTTTGTGTAAATTTTCATACAAAAATAATTTTAGTAGTCTGACTTTTTTCTATTTTTTGTTGAAAACGATGCTTATCGCATATTTTTCATACTAAAAAGCTATTTTATAATTCTGTTCAGGTAACTCCGGACGAAACCAGACAATGCCCATTTGAAAAATATCTATACTCAATCTCACCTTTCGCCACGCACAGAATTGTTGCCACAGGGCAACTGTTTGAGTGGTCAGGTAAAGATTCAAAAAAACAAAAATCGACGTGTCCTTCGCTTCGCATAAACAAGCCTCCAACAGTTCAGCATTGCAGGATGCCATATCAAAAACCGCCATATCAACGGATGAACTCATCTCTATCGCCTCTTTTGAATGCGTTATTCGTCGAAAAACAGGACTTGTTTCACCGTACACTCCAAACGATTCTTCGTTGGCACTGTAAACAACAATCTCTGTTTCTGCATTTAGCGCAGCAAGATGATATAAAAAATCCTGCGACGATGCCCCTGCCAACACTATTTTCTGCGCACGCACGCTGTTCGCTAAACGAAAAATCAGACGTTTATATTTGATCGAACAAGTGTTTTTTGCTGTCTTGAATGTATGTATGTCGGCTTTTTCGGCTATCTGATAACCATAATAAAGGTATTTTTCAAAAAATATATTCTCCAAAAGTTGAAAAACAAACGGTGAATGAATACCAAAACCTCTTCTGTGTCGAGCCGCAAAAAAGTGGCATACCCGCTGCATTCGTCGAAAAATCATATATCTGTGTATCATCTCCATCGAGAAAGCAGAAAAAACAACGTTTTTAAGCAGCAAGAGCATAGATAAAACTTGTTTTAGCTATGCGTCGCGCAAAACGACCAAATTTATTAAACGGTAAAATATGCAACAATGCATGGCACACATTTTTTAACATCAAAAAACAATGGCAAAGGTAGTATTTTTCTTTGAATATATACATACCAAAAAACGGGTTAAATCTTTTTGGGGGGGCGCTATAAAAAGAATGAATAGTGAATAACGAATAGTGAACAATGTTTTTTGGGGCTTTTATTTCTCTGTGTCTCTTTGTGTGTTCTCTGTATAACTCCGTGCAATAAGAAAACTTGGTAACTCTCGCTGCTGAATTTCACAGAGAAGCACAGGACTTGTCCCGCCAAAGCGGGAGGTTTCACAGAGTTACACAGAGATTTGTCCCTGCGGAACTGCATTATTCACTAAAAACTACACTCTAATAGCTAAAAACTAAAAAAGCCCCCATCGCTGGAGGCTTTTATGTTTTGTCTTGGGCGAAGGCTTATTCCTTCACACACCGCACGCTCATGCCGCTTCCACGGTATAAGTAGTTGCTCGGGTTCACATTGTATAGGTCGATGTGCATGACACGAACGCTGTAGTCGGATATTGAACCGCTCCAGTATCTTCCTCCTTCGCCGACATACTCGAACGTACCATCGCTATGATAGCGGCCCCCGGCGGTAGGCAAGAAGAGGAGAGGCTCGGGGGCAGCAGCGTCGTAAAGTCTTTTATCGGTAGAAGACCAAGTTACGTTATAAAAGTAGCCGCTGGATACTGTAGTAGCAGCATTCCATACGTCTGTTTTATAAACAGCATAACCGCCCAAATTGCCTGCGCTATTAGCCCAGCCATTGGATACTTTACCTCCCTTGACTGGTACCCAGGTCAATTCATTGCCGCTACCGCGAGTAGTAGTAGCCTGACCCGTAGCAGGCATATTAGTGGAGCCTTCGGGAACTCTGCCTGTAACATTTTGAGGATCGCCGCAACCGTAATTACCGAGCCGTTCCCATTCGTCCTGAGTAGGAACGCGCCAACCGGAAGGACAGGGGTCGTTTACGGTTTTAACAGGCTTTTGATAATATCCTCCCGAACCATCCGGCACAGCACCACCATCAGCAGAACTAAAGTTATAGTCAACTAACCGACCGTTACCCCAAAGGTTGTTGTTTTGGAGCTCGTACCAGTCATTAGGAGTATTGTCTATTGCCATAATAAACTCGCTTTTACCTTTTCCAGCTATCGGCTGACCATTACCGTCCACATCAGAAGCCAGATAAAGAGGTCCTTGATAGGTTGGACTATTGCGTTTTTCGTGTCCGTCAGCTATACGTCCCCACTGGTAGAGGTCGCCCCAGACAGTAGCATCGGTAGCATCATAGGCACAAGTAGCCAGATATGCAATCTGCTGTTTGGCTGGGGACATTCCCGGATAATCGGCATGAAGTCTTGCTACGTCAGCGCCGAGATTGTAAGCAAAAAAGGAAACGGATGGAACGGCAGAAGAGCACGTTGGAGCAGAAATAGTAGTATAGGCAAGCATACCGTCGCTACCGCCAATGTAATTCCATTTGTTGCCATCCCACACATAAAGTCCGTCCCCATTAGGTTCGAGATAATCAAATGTGTTGTAAACAACCATCCCAGCCAGCGCCTGTTTCTCAGTCTGAGAGATAGCGCTCGCGTTGGGGAAGGTAGTGGGAATTACATCCAATGCTGTCAGCTCTACATTTGAAAGCAGCAGCCCGCCCTTAGTCGTGCTGTTCAAATCCAGCACAACGCCTGCCTTAGGTGCATCTCCACCGCCAATAGTTACCTGCGACGCAGAAAATGAAGCGACGCTCAAAAATGCTGCTGTAAGCGCAGCGAAAAGAAATTGATTAGTTTTCATAAAAAACACATTTTAAATTAATTAATTGATAGATATAGTAAGTTATTAGTTATCAGTTTTCAGTTTTTCGCATCTTTGTGTTCTTTGTGTATCCCTTGTGTCTTTGTGGTAAAAATATTAAACCACAAAGAGCACA